>DATFVA010000072.1:0-4380 GCA_035260565.1 Ignavibacteriaceae bacterium
AAAAGTTAACCCCCCTGGTGAAAATGCCATACCTACCGGATCATTCAGGAAAGCATCCCAGTTTTCAAAAAGATGAAACAGTTTGCTTCCAATAATTCCGAAAACAATTGCAAGTAAAGTAATTTCTGTTGCAAGGTTTGGATTTAGCTTTCTTCTCTCAAATTCCTTTGTCAGTACATAGCTGGCTACTATAAATGCAATTCCCAGCATAAGCCCGTAGCTGTATACTGTGAAGGGACCGATTTTAAATAGTTCCGGGTACATTAATTTTTAACCTTTCAGGCAAATGTAAATTTCTTCTTGTCAATATCAAATGCACAGAACCTGCTGTTATTCTTCTTTTTCGGTACATCTTCCTCAATGAGCTCTATATTTTTCTTGTATATATTAAAATAATAAACTGCGCTGTTAATACTGCCGTCCTGCTTTATAATATTTATGATATTCCTGCCGTATAGTTCATCAAAATAAATTATGCTTACAGCCGGACCCGGCTCGTTCGTATAATTATTAGTTGCTTTTAATCCCAGCACATGTATATCTATAACATTTTTGGATTTTTTGCTGTCAACAGTCAGATTGTAGTTTAACACTGAAAAGAGCCTGGTTGTTTCAATTTCAATAGCATAATTCTGATTTTTTTTTGCAGGATTATAGTAAAAGTAAACATTGCACTTATATTCAATCCCATTGCTATTTACGGCGGGGAGGGACTCCTTAATTTTTCCCGGATTCCTCTTCCTGGCTTTAGAAATTTCAGGAATAGCTTTAGGCTTTTTAAGGGACATTATTTCTTCACTATTTTGGCTAATGTATCTTTTTCTGAAAGGTTGATTAACTGCTGTTCACCTGTGTTCATATTTTTAAGATTAGCCTGGCCTTTCGCATATTCTTCTCCGCCCACAAATAAAACATACCTTGTATTCAGTTTATTTGCTTCTCTCATCTGGGCTTTTACGCTTCTGTCTAAATAATCAAAATCGACCGATAGATTTGCTCTGCGCGAACTTACTCCTATTTCAAAAACTTCGGAAGTCAATTGCTTATCTATCCTTACAATATACAGATCCAGCTTATCTTCAGGTATTTTAAGAGTGCTTTCATTCTCGCAGGCCAGAAGTATTCTTTCCATGCCTGCAGCAAAACCTACACCGGGTGCCGGTGAACCGCCAAGTTGTTCGATGAGCAGATCATACCTTCCCCCGCCGCAGAGAGCAGATTGCGATCCTACATTTCCGCTGTCAATTTCGAATGTGGTCCTTGTGTAATAATCAAGTCCCCTTACAAGTTTCGGCTCTACTTCAAAAGGAATTGCTGCTTTACGGAGTAATTCTTTTACCACTTCAAAATCCTGTATACTCTCTTTGTCAAGATTTTCAAGCAGCAAAGGAGCGCCCTCCAGTATTTCCTGATCAGAATCGACCTTGCTGTCGAATATTCTCAGTATATTTTTATCAAATCTTTTCCTGCTGTCTTCGGATAGCTTGTCCTTTTTTTCCTTGAGATAATCACGAAGTTTCTGTTTATAAATTTCTCTTGATTCGGGTATACCGAGCGAATTGATTTTTACTGTCAGGTCTGAAAGTCCCAGGGATCGAAGGATGTCATAAACCATTTGTATCATCTCAACATCAAGCATGGGAGAAACACTTCCGATTGCCTCTGCCCCGAACTGGTGGAATTGCCTTAGCCTCCCTGCCTGGGGTCTTTCCTGCCTGAACATCGGGGAGATATAAAAGAGCTTCGAGAGAGCCTGCTGTTTCCCAAGTGAGTGCTCTATGAAAGCACGTACAACTGCAGCGGTCATTTCCGGTTTCAGGGTCACACTTGTTTCGCTCCGGTCGATGAAGGTATACATTTCCTTCCCTACGATATCAGTTTCCTCGCCAATACTCCTTGCAAATAATGCCGTCTCTTCGAAAACAGGGGTCCGTATTTCTTTATAATTAAAATCTCTGAAGATCCTTGTAACGGTTTCTTCAAGATATTTCCATTTCAGGGTTTCAGGGTATAATAAGTCTTTTGTACCGGTAATTGCTTTTATCATATAAAAAGAAATGATCCTTTCGGAAATGATTGAAGGAAGTACTAAACTTCGAAATAACTTTCTTCTTCTTTGTTAAAAATATCAAGGATTACTTCAGCTGAACCTGCCTCAAGCAGCCTATTGCGGAAATCATCTTTGTTCATCATCCTTGATATCCTGCTCAGAAGTTTGATGTGCTTGCTTACAAGGTTGTCCTTGCCGACAAGTAAAAAAACAAGATGAACCGGCTGGTTGTCAAGCGCATCGTAGTCGACGGGATTTTTTGTCTTTCCGAATGCCGCTATTATATCAGTGATTGAATTTGTCTTCCCATGGGGTATAGCAAATCCTTTGCCTACCCCGGTTGACATAATTTTTTCCCTGTCAAGAACAGCTGATCTGACTTTTTCAACATCCTGTACACGACTGTCTTCTTTAAATAAATCGATTAATTCATTAATGACTTCTTCTTTTTTATTTCCTTTGAGATCCGCTATGATCACACCCGGATTAAGTAGTTCAGAAACTTTCATTATCCGCCTTAATTCTTTCTCTTTCAATTGATTATAAAATGAATATTAAATTTAACATTCCCCAAATAGTTAATCAATTTTATCTGTATTAAATTATATACAAAGCCGGGTTTTATGACAGCCATTACAATTTTTGCCTATAATTTCGTTCCCCGGGTAATCAATTTAAATGCTAAATAAATTGCCTCACACTCCGCTTTAGCTTAATTTTGAATTGACTTATTTATTCAATTTTACGGGGATTTTATAATGGAGATACAGAATAAAACTATACTTGTTTTAGGCGGTTGGGGACTAGTCGGCAGTGCATTAATTCGAAAACTTGTTTCTGAAAATCCGGGAAAAATAATCATATCCTCTTTAAGGTTATCCGAAGCGCAGGAAGCTGTTGAGAAACACTTAAAAGAATTTCCTGATAAGGGAAAAGATTACTTTGTACCATGGGGCGGAGATATTTTTGTAAGAAATGAATTTAAGGAACTGAGCCGTCAGGAAATCCTTGATGATCCTGCCAAAAGACGGGTCCTGATGACCGATATAATGGAGGAATTAAGTGAGGATATACTTCACCACTCTTCCATCTACCATCTGTTAACAGAACATAAACCCGATATTGTGATTGATGCAATCAATACGGCTACGGCAATTGCCTACCAGGATGTTTATACTACCTACCGCACTATCAAAAAAGCTATCAATTCCAAGGCTGATTATAAAAGTATAGTGGAAGAAACAGAAAAACTTCTTTGCACTGAGTATATTCCTCAGCTTATCCGGCACGTTCAACTCTTGTACAGCTCGATGAGCGAGATCGGCACAAATGTATATATGAAGATAGGCACCAGCGGAACAGGCGGTATGGGACTTAATATTCCTTATACCCATAGTGAAGAAAAGCCCTCACGCGTCCTGCTGAGCAAATCATCCATAGCAGGTGCTCATACTCTTCTGCTCTTTCTGATGGGAAGAACCCCTGAAGGTCCTATTACGAAAGAAATAAAACCAACGGCCGCTATTGCCTGGAAGCGTATCGAATACGGAGAGATCAAAAGAAGAGGTAAACCTATTGAACTTGCTGATATTCCGGTAACACAGGCTGTTCCGCTGAAAGATAAATTCCGGATATGCTCAGATCTGAATTATCCTTTAACCGGGGAAACATTAAAATCCGTATTCATCGATACCGGCGAAAACGGGATCTTCTCCCGCGGGGAATTTGAAACTATTACCGCACAGAAACAGATGGAGTTTGTTACTCCCGAAGAAATAGCTGATGTGGTTATCTTTGAAATCAAGGGGGGCAACACAGGTCACGATATCGTAAGTTCACTCGATCATGCTACTCTTGAACCTACTTACCGTGCCGGATATATGCAGCATATGGCAGTTAAGAAACTGGCTGAACTCGAGAAAAAACATAATAATTTCAGTATCGCATTTGAGCTTCTTGGCCCGCCCAGGCTCTCAAAATTGCTGTATGAGATCCACTTGATGCGCTTGTTCAACAAGACCATGCAGGATATAATAAATGAATCGCCCGGTGAACTTTCCAGGAAATGTTTTGATATTATTGTTACTAACGATAAACTACGCAGTGAAATGCTCGCTGTGGGAATTCCTGTCCTGTTGCCTGATGGTAAATCTCTGCTCCGCGGAAGCATAATTAAAATCCCTGCTTTCAGGGGAGAGAATATTTTAGATATAAATGAGAAAAATATCAATACATGGGCAAGCGAAGGCTGGGTTGATCTTCGTGTCGGCAATATGGAAAAATGGCAGGAGAGATTAAAAGATCTTATCCTTGAAGCTGAAAGTATTTCC
>DATFVA010000073.1:0-4123 GCA_035260565.1 Ignavibacteriaceae bacterium
AAGGTACGAATTGGGACAGATCTTTGAAAATCATTACAAGGATTTTGACAGCGCCAGTGCTTATTATACACACGCTGCCTCGTCTGCTGCACCTCCTGAGTACCTTATCAACGCACGCCAGAAAGCTCAGCAGTTTACTAAGTATATCCAGCTTAGAACAACCCTTAATGTTAACCTTGAAAAAAGATATTACGCTGAGAACCCCGAACAATACTCCAAAGATTCATTGGAATATTACCAGGAAAGGAAAGATGTGGAAGGGCAGGTGATTGCCGAGCAGGAATTTGCACAGGTCAAGGCAAAAATGGATTCCGCACTCTTTGTCAGAGATACTACCGGGATGAAAATAGATACAACAGTAGTTCAGAAGGATAGTCTTGACCGGTTCGGAAATCTTGTATATGATCAGTTCGGCCAGAAGATAACGGTGCCTGATACAGTAATAGTTAATCCTCTGGACAGCCTTAAGCAGAAGAATGAACTGCTCTCAACGGTTGCATCTCCTAATTTCGAAAAGAGAGTAAAGGAACTGATGCACGGAAAAGAACCTCCAAAAAAACCGGATATTCCTCTTGATTCCCTGCAGTCCAGAATTGTTAAAGAGGAATTTGAAATGGGCAATATCTTCTTTACTGAGTTTAACCTGCCCGATTCGGCATATGCCTATTATCAGGATGTTCTTGCTCTAAATCCTGATCCCGATTATACGGCAAGGACACTTTATTCCCTTGGAAGCTACTATCTGACGCAGAATGATTCTGTTAAAGCGGACAGCCTGTTTAACGTTATTTATAGGGATTACCCTGACCAGGACATCGTAAATGCGGCCGCCAATAAACTTGGGAAAGAATTAAAAGACCTGAACTATGACCCCGCAGAGGATATATATGCTTCGGCTGAAAAGCAAATGCTGGATGATAAATATGATTCATCCCTGGTAAAACTGAAAAAAATATATCACGAATATCCCGCCTCGCCTCTTGCGCCGAAGGCATTGTACGCTACCGGGTGGATTCTGGAAAACAAACTGGATCAACCTGATTCAGCTGCGGCTATATACGATTCCCTAAAGGTGAATTACCCTTCAACTGTTTACGCAAACAAAATTTCACAGAAGATAAGTTTTTATTACCAGGAGCAGCAGCGTATCACCAAAGTAAGGGAGGATTCACTGAAAAAGATGGAAGCCCTGAGACTTGATTCACTTTCCCGTGTCGATTCGCTGGGCATTGAACTTCAGAGTGAAGATACCCTTAAAACGTTTAAGAATGCTCCTCCGAACAGGTTCGGTGAACCGGATATCAATGGAGGTAAACCGGGTAAGGATACTACTAAAAGTAATATCCCGGCGGTAATAGACAGTATCAGGCGGAATAATGACCGTGAACTGGAAGACCTGCAGAGGAAATCGGAGACTGAGGTGGACTCACTTACTCCGGCGGATATAAAACGAAAAAAATAAACGTTCTTAAAGAATAGACCGTGATCAGGGATATTATGAATTCAACTTTGCAATTCCCCGAAAATGAGCTGGGCAGAGCCTTCGATAGAGCAGTACCATACCTTAAAAAACATAAACTCAGTACTTCCATATTCTATATTTTATTCCTTCTTTACTTCAGCATCCCCGGTTTGCAGATCCCGTATTTTGAGTATTATCATTTCAGAATCACCTCCCTGATGGAAGAAAGAGCCCTGGATAACGGATTAGTCTACTATCCTGAGCAATCATGGACCTCAATAAATGATGTTAATCCAAACCTCCTGAAAGGGATAATATCAATGGAGGACGGAGCGTTCTTTTCTCACAAAGGAATTGACTGGAAAGAGTTAAATATGGCAATGAGACAGAATAAAAGGAGACACAGAATCTACCGTGGAGGCAGTACCCTGACTATGCAGCTTGCCAAAAATTTATTCTATACTACCGATAAATCTGTATTTAGAAAAGGGAAAGAACTTATAACTGCACTGAGAATGGAGAAAGAATTGAGCAAAAGTTCGATACTCCAGGCTTACGTGAATGCCGTTGAGTGGGGAGACGGTATATTCGGAGCAGCAGCGGCATCAGAAGAATATTTTAATAAAGAACCGGATCAGCTTACTGTAAATGAGTGCGCAAGGCTGGCAGCTGTTCTGCCGTCGCCTCTTACTCACCCTCCCGATAAAAATTCACGCTATGTCTTAAGAAGATCGGCAATTATCCGCGGCCGTCTGAATGATATAATTTTGTTCCCGGATGAAAAATGAGAAGAAGTGATTTTTTTGATCTGATAGAAGAGGGTGAAAGCCTTCAAATAGAATTTAAAAGAAGGTTCTCAACACCTGAAAAGATTGCGAGGGAAATGATAGCTTTCGCAAATACCCGCGGGGGATACCTGCTATTTGGAGTTGACGATGATAAACAGGTTGTTGGAGTTGAAAGCGAAAAATCAGAAGCTGAACTGGTAAAAGATGCAGCCCTAAATTATTGTGAACCGCCCATAGAGTATGAGATCGAATTTCTTGACGTGTTCGGTAAAGAGGTGGTGATAGTATCAGTACCTGAATCGGATAAGAAACCTCACCGGATGCAGGATTACCTTGATGAGCTTGATTTGAATAAATCAGTTGTGCTTGTCAGGGTGAATGATAAAAGCATCCAGGCGAGCAAAGAAATGGTTAGAATACTCCGTGCGAGGAGCCAGGAATTGAGTCTTAAAAAGTACACCATCGGCTCGAATGAGAAATATGTTTTTGATTATTTAGATAAAAATGAAACCATTTCTGTTAAGATATTAAGCGACCTGGTTAATATTTCTGAAAGAAGGGCTTCAAGAACACTGGTTAAAATGGTTAGGGCTAACCTGCTTATGATCCATACAAAAGACAATGGGGAGGAGTTTTTTACGGTTATTCAGCAAACCTCTTAATCCCTGTCAAATAATTTCCTCAGTTCGAATATTGAAATACCGTAAGCTACTGCCACGTTCAGCGACTGTTTTATTCCGTACTGCGGTATCTCAATTGAAAAATCACAAAGGTCTATCAGTTCCTGTGCAACTCCTGTAATTTCGTTCCCCACAATCAGGCAAAGTGGAAGATCCTGTTTATCAATTTCGTAGTAAGGTCTGCTTTTTGACGTCAATTCCAGTGCACAGATTGTAACTCCGCGCTCCTTCAGACTTTTAACTACTTTAACCGGATCTTTAACATATTCCCAGGAAACACTTTCAGTCGAACCTAAAGCTGTCTTTAATATTTCTTTTTTACCGGAACCCTCCGGCTTTTTCTTGGGGGCTTCATCAGAGGGAGGGTGGGGAGTATAACCGCAAAGGTATAACTTTTCGATCATTGCCCCGTCCGAAGTCCTGAAAATTGATCCTACATTATAATTGCTTCTTATGCTGTTCAGTACGACATAGACCGGAAGCTTCTTTGTTTTATGGAGAGTATCTATCGTATATCTCTTCTCAGAGATCTCATCATGAGTAAGTTTTTTCATTCCCTCTTTGCTGTTTATTCCTTATCACTTGTTACTTTTATCTTTTATCCTGAACAGCAAGCTGTCCGCATGCCGCGGCTATATCCCCCCCTTGCGTATATCGGACTATAACAGTTACATTCTTATCTCTCAGTCTCTGAACGAAATCCTCGATTCTTTTCCGCGACGTCGGTTCAAGCTGTGCTGAGTATCCTGCAGGATCCATATGCTCCAACGAATTAAAAGGAATTACATTAACCTTTGACGGAATAGTACTGCATAATTTCACCAGTGCGTTCAGATCTTCATCCCTGTCATTTATTCCCTTTAACATCACATATTCAAAAGTAATTCTTGTCCCCGTTTTCTTAGCATAATATTTAACAGCTTCAATATTCTGCTTAAGCGGATACTTTTTATTTATGGGCATAATCTTCGTTCTTATATCTTCAAAGCAGGAATGAAGGGAAAAAGCAAGCTTTACATTTAACCCTGTATCCGCAAGCTCTATAATCTTTGGAGCTATACCTGCTGTAGAGACAGTAATCCTTTTAATACTTATCCCCGTAGTTAATTCCTCTCCGAAAATCTCCAGCGATTTTACAGTCTCCTTATAATTCAGCAGCGGTTCACCCATACCCATATAAACTATATTGGAAA
>DATFVA010000074.1:0-3426 GCA_035260565.1 Ignavibacteriaceae bacterium
TCAGGACTGCCGGTCATAATATTCCGCAGATAAATAAGAGTCTGCTGGTTATCAAGCTTAACTTCATCTCCCGATGAATTCGTATTATTTACGACAAAAATCAGAAGTGTTGAATCAAAATAAAGCGGGTCCTGATTTATAAAAGACTTCAGGAATTTTTTCAGGTTCTCAAACTCGGCAATAGCAGGCACAACAACTACATTATTGATTCCGGAAATCAAGGGAGTTTCTATGGCCCAGTCATTCAGTCCGTATTTTTTAAGGTAATCTTCAACTGCCTTTGGAATGCTATACATTTATTCTATCCCTTATAATCTGCCCGGCCTTCATAAAATCTTCTGCTTCAATCCAGTTGATATTTACTCCCTCACGCTCCATCTTTCTGAACCACGTCATTTGCCGTTTAGCAAACTTACCAATAGCAATATTTAATTTCTGAAACATATCATCATAATTCAAGCTGCCTTTCAGATAAAGACTAATGTACCTGTATTCAAGTCCGAAAGAATCCAACCTTTCGAAGGAGATCCCTGATCTGAGCAGGTCCTGCACTTCCTCAATCATTCCGGCATCCAGTCGTTTTTTTAGTCTTTCGGTTATTCTGCTCTTCGTAATTGCCCTGTCGGCTTTAATACCTATAACCGCTGAATCGATTGCAGGAATGTTTTCATAATCCATGGTCCCGGCCTCGGCAACAAGTATCGCTTTTATCATTCTTTCTTTGTCGGCCAGATCTGTTCTATTATGAAGGTCTGGTTTAATTGAGAGCAGTATCTCCTTCAATTTCTCCTGGTTAAAATCATGCAATTCTTCAGCACGGCCGGAAAAAAAATCAGCTTCCTTTAATTTATAGTTCTGAAGTACAGAGCTGAGATATAAGCCGGTGCCGCCTACAAGGAAAGGTAATTTTCCCTTACTTTTAACAAGACCAAAAGCCTGGTAAAATCCTCTCTGGAACTCAAAAAGGTTAAATTCATCTTCGGGATTGGTAATATCGATTAGATGATATTCAACTTCTGAACCGTCAATTGAATAATCCCCAAGGTCCTTTCCGGTTCCAATATTCATTCTGCGGTAAACCTGGCGGGAGTCCGCTGAAATAATCTCGCCATTAAAATCCAGGGCGAGCTTTACTGCCAGGCTTGTCTTTCCGGAAGCTGTGGGACCGAGTATAGTTATAAGGTTAGCTGACATCCGGTTTATATTTCATCAAAAACCGGGAGTGAAATTATGAAAGTTGCACCTTGTTCAGGACTGCTTTCTACGGTTAACTCTCCGCCGTGATCTCTTACAATCCTCTGGGCAATTGTTAATCCCAATCCTGTTCCATTTTCCTTTTTGAAGGATTTAAACGGTTTGAAAATCTGCGGTTTGATATCGTCGGGAATTCCAGGCCCTGTATCGCGGAACTCAATATTTACCAGGTCGCCCGATTGTTTTGCAGTAATATAAATGTTGCCGCTTTCACCCATTGCGTCGCATGCATTCTTCGCAATCTGATGGCAGGCCTGGTAAAAGGCTTTTTTATCCAGTTTAACATTTATATTGCTCTCAACTTTTTTATACAGCCCGACGTTGCGTGACTCTACATATTCTGCAAGCAATCCCAGGGTATCATCCATAACCTCCTGAAGACTGCAGGTTTCAATGTGGAGGGGATTCCTGTTTTCTGTAAATGCAAGTGTTGAGTGGAGAAAATCAACAACGGAGTCTGCCTGATCCATCAATACATTCAGAACGGTTCTGACATCCTGCGGGACGCTTTTTTTCTTAATCTGCGCCGCATAATATTTCATAGTTAAAACGGGAGTCTGAATATTATCGGTAATAAACTTTGTCAGTGTAGATAAATAATCATTTTTATTTTCCTCAAGCAGTCTGTCAATTCCGGCCAGGAACTGAAGCGTCTGCGATACATGCGGAACAAGCTGAGATATCTTCTCCTCATCCGATATTGAAAATTTACCTGAACTGCTGTTAGCAATGCTGATAACAGCTATCGTATTATTCTCATCATCTTTAACAGGAACACACAATATACTTGTACCTGCAATTCCCCTGATGCTGTCGATATCTTCGGAAAAACGGAAATCCTTTACAGGTTCTCTTACATTAATTATTTCTCCTGTTTCGGCAGCCAGACCGGTCAATCCGTCGGATATCGGGTAACCGGTATCAATAAATCCATCTTCTGTTTCCTTTTCAGTCAGCAGCTGGTTTTTTACAGGATCAACCCTGTAGAGTATCCCCGCCTGCGCCTCTGTAAGCTTAACAGCTTCCCGGACTATATTTCCATAGACCGTATGTTTATCGAGAGAGGAATTAATCTTTTTTACTGCATTTAGAATTTTTGCGCCATCAATTTCAGTATCGTCATATTTCAGCTTCTCATTTTCAGCTTCGTAACGTAATTGTGCCTCGTCCAGAATTTCTTCAGTGATCTCTTCTTTATTTTCAGTCTCATTCAGGTTAATCCAGGTTGTACTGTAATCATCGGTGTGATTTTCCCGATCAGAGCTATCTTCAGCCGGAAGCCCTGCCTCAGTCTGTATCTCTTCAGGAATTTCTTCTTTAATATCCTCAGAGGGTTCTTCTTCCGGTTCCGCTTTATCAATATCTGTCTCCCCACCAGGCACAACTTCCTCTTCATCATTTATGTTCGATTCCTCTTCTTCATCCAGACTTTCCTCAATATCATCTTCTGCAGAATGATCCTCTGCAGAAATTACCTCTTCTTCTTCAGTAATGACATCCGTGAGTTTTTCTTTTTCAGCTAATCCAGCATCATGAGAAGCTGCAGTTCTGATTGAATCACTATTATCTGCGGTATCAGGCGGGAATGACTCATCGTTAAGAACATCTTCTTCATAATCTTCATCGGGCTCATCATTTATCTCTGAAATTTTTCTTGCTGTCTCATCGATTTCTTTTTTCTTCTCGTGAAATTCTTCATCCTCTGAAGTATCAGTATCATCCTGTGATCCGGTCTCTTCGATACTTTCAGGTACAGGGGCAACATATAATTTATCTGTATCAGATTTTAAGAGCCCGGGATGTATCGTAATCTGAAGCTCGGGAATTTCCACTTTGTTGTAGGCTATTATGTTGTCATTAATTTCGGGATATTCTGCAAGACAAGTCCTTAGGTCGCCTTTCGACAATGAGTATAAGATACAGTCGGTATTTGCAACGGCAGCAGAACGGCGGTAAGTATCTTCCAGCACCTCAATTTCACCGAAGAAATCATTTAAAGTTTTATTAAGCTTAACAGATTTATTCTCTATGTAGACCTTGATTTTAACTCTTCCGGCGATAACGAGGTAGGTATTTTTGCTTTCATCTCCCTTCTGAAAAATGATCTCTCCTTCTTTTTTTCTGATCAGCTGTTCACTTCTGAACCCTAATTTCAGATTTTGAGGAGGGATT
>DATFVA010000075.1:0-20116 GCA_035260565.1 Ignavibacteriaceae bacterium
CCGGAATTATCATTGCATTTAGCGGTTTACTTCTGCTGATAAGTAAAGGCGAAATCTCTTCGATTGGTTTTGTTTCCAATAAAGGAGATTTCCTTGTTCTGGCAAGTGCATTTACCTGGGGCGCATATTCAATGGTTAATAAAAAAATCAGCTTAACGTATCCTCCGCTTATGACTATCCTGTATCTCTTTATTATTATGGCCGTTTTAATCCTTCCCTTTACGGCAAATGAAGAAACAATACTCAGACTTGAGCACCTCTCATCTATCGGATGGATATCAATTATTTTCCTTGGAATTTTCTGTTCAGGCATAGCATATGTACTGTGGGCTCAGTCACTTAAAGATATGGATTCATCAAAAGTAGGCGCATTCCTTTATTTTGAGCCTTTTGTCACAGTATTTTCTGCATGGATTTTCTTACATGAAAACATTACACTTATAATGCTTGTAAGCGGCATAATAATAATTGTTGGGGTAATTATAGTTAACCGCAATTAAATCCCTTTTTATCGTGATCTGAATTAATTATCCTGCTTAGTGTGTTCTCTTTCGAATCTTTTTGTAGCCTATTTTGTTAAAGTGCAGAGTATATAATAACAAACTGAAAGAAATATATATGTCAGGAAAAACAGCAGTATATAAAATATTATTTGTCTTAATCATAGCATTATCATTTGCAGCCTGTGAAAACTCTACTGAAAATAATCCTGCACCCGATAATACAAAGACTTTTCCTAATAAGGTCGGTGATAAATGGATATATGCGGTTCATGACAGCGTGACTAATTCCGAAGATACTCTTACTATCAGCATTGTGGGGACTACTACAGGAAACGGGAAGAATTTAACTGTATGGACAAGAAAATCGAATTTTTATAATGATACGTTATATGTTTTTTTAGACAATAATACTGTTTATTATTATACTGATTCATATCCGAATGTAATTGATAATAAAATTGTATTCCCGCTGGAAGTTGGAAAATACTGGCAAAACCCCGACTTGATTTCTGACTCATCTAAGGTTACGGCTAAAGAACCTGTTAATGTACCCGCAGCTAATTTCACCGATGCATATAGAATTGAAAGGAACTGGAGCAGCTTTAATGTTTATGGACATTCAGTAACATGGTTTGTGGATAATGTCGGTATTGTAAAAGAATACCTGAGAATACAGGGTTTTGATAATATCAGACAAACCTGGGAATTGTTAGACTATACACTTCAGTGATAATTGAAAGTTGGGTCCGGCAGCTGCCGGACGAAATCCCGTCTCACGGGAACTATTGATTGGCTTCTTCACCGCTCCGTATTCTATTCTTCCCCCTGTCCAATTCCGGAAAAGTGCATTATATTTGTCAATTCAATTTTAAGGTTAAGGGAAACTTTTGAATCCGTGGAAAGGTGTTAAAGGCTTATCACGCGACCTCTGGGTTATTTATACTGCTACGCTGATAAATAGGTCGGGTACAATGGTTCTGCCTTTCCTTGCCCTTTATCTCACTACCCGGCTTCATGAGGATGCTGCAACGGCAGGATTGATATTAACATTTTACGGGATAGGAGCCTTAGTTACTGCTCCATTAATGGGCAGACTTTCTGATAAAGCCGGGTCTCTTACAGTAATGAAACTTTCACTGTTCTTATCGGGCTGCATTCTGTTATTATATCCGATGATACAGGGATTCGGACTGCTGCTTGCTGCAACTTTCTTGTGGGCAATTATAAATGAAGCTTTTCGTCCTGCTGTTATGTCGCTGATCTCGTATATAGCTCCTCCCGAAAAAAGAAAAACAGCATTTGCAATGAACAGGCTGGTCATCAATCTGGGTATGAGTATTGGTCCCGTAGCTGCAGGTTTTTTAGCCCAGATCAGTTTCTCAATAATATTCTATGTTGATGCAGTCACTGCAATTTTGGCCGCAGCATTCCTGACCTTTTATCCGGTGCATCATAAGATAAATAAAGAGGAACTTGAAAAGGAAGGTGAAAAACTGCAGTCGCACAAAGGTATTGTGCTGAAGGATATCCGGTTTATATTTTTTCTGCTGGCACTAACGCCTGCCACCATGGTAATATTTCAGCATATTGGCGTACTTCCGCTTTACCTTGTAAAAGATCTGCATTTTCAGACTTCAACTTTCGGAATGCTGATTGCTGTAAATACAGTTCTGATCATTTTTGTTGAAGTTCCACTTAATACAGCTATGACAAACTGGTCTGAAAAAAAATCGCTGGCGCTCGGTGCACTTTTAATTGGTATCGGCTTCGGATCAACTGCTTTTGTAAGTAATGTAATCCCCCTTATTATTACAATTATTATCTGGACATTCGGTGAGATGATTATGTTTCCTTCAAGCTCAGCCTTTGCTGCCGAGATCTCTCCTCCCAACAGAAGAGGTGAGTATATGGGATATTTTCAGATGTCGTTCAGTCTTGCTTTTACGCTCAGTCCATGGCTCGGAACACTTGTATATGATAATTACGGCGGGAAAGCAGTCTGGCTTGCATCGTTTGCAGTTAGTGCTGTTTCAGCTGCGGCTCTGCTTTTAATGCCCGCAAAACGGGTACATGTTAAAATTCCGGAGTCTTTAGCCGATTGAAGGTAAAGCTTTATTAATGATTCCAGGATCAAGCTGCCCGCAATTGCCGCTATTTTTAATCCGAATATCCTGAAAAAGTCATTGAATATGAGGTTATCAACTTTCTGATCCAGCCAGGTCGTCCGGCAGTCATTGGTGTATCGGCCGGCCAGCTATTTTACGGAAACGTTTCTTTGCAGTTCACCCGGCTCTCACCGTCCTCACCACATTCTTCAAGATTATTGATTTTCCCTGGATCATATGAATTCGACTAAGTTAAGAAAATTGCCGGAGTATTTTCCCGGAGAAATCATAAAACTAAATCCTATCTGAAAATATATCCATACACGTTCCTTATACATCTCACATACGTCTCACATACGTTCCACATACGTCTCACATACGTTTTAAATACGTCCTTTATGGTCTCAAAAGGCCACCCTGAACCATTTTTACAATTTTATGACAATTTAGTCTGCCGCTAACCTTATTATTACAGCATATCGATCATTCTGTAACCAAATGAAAAAAATATACCTGGTAATATTGCTTATTGGTTCTGCCATCACTGTCGAAGCACAAAGTGAACCTGAGACTTTGGCATTAACAGAAGGAATTGATTGGGAAGTTTTCCCAATTGTAACTTATGATACGGATGCAGGATTCGGCTATGGCATCAAAGGATATATCAGAAATCCCCTTGCTGGAAATGAAAGTTATGACCTTACCTTATATAACAGTACTGAGGGGGAAAGATGGTACAGGCTCCAGTTCTCTTTTCCCGACTATGAAGCAAGACATGGTACAGATTATGGTTATGCCCTGGATCTGACAGCTGATTATGATAAATGGATCAGCTATTATTTTTATGGTATCGGCATCTCTTCCTCTTATGATAATCAAAAGCTATTTACCAGGGAGCCGCTCGAGTTCAATATCATTCTGAACAAAACTCTGACGGAAGATGTAATTCTTCAGGCGGGAATCAGATATAAGACTATTAAATACACCAACTTTCCGGATTCATCCCTCCCCGCTGGTTATTCATATATAAGTAAAGCCGACCGGTTATCTTTAATGATCCAGGGTAGTTATGATTCAAGGAACAGTATAATTAATCCGGTCTCCGGAACTGCCGTTACTGCAGGCATTGAATTTTCACCCGGCTATACCTTTACTAATTCATCATTCGCTGAAGCTCGTTTAACATTTCAAACTTATATCCAGTTCATATTTCCCGAACTTGTTTTTGCCGGGAGACTTGATATACAACAATTAATAGGGCAAAATATTCCCGTGCAGTTCCTTCTCCCGATCGGAGGTAATCTGACGTTGAGGGGATATTCGCAGGACAGGTTTTTAGATAAGGGCAGTGCCCTTATCAATGCGGAATTAAGATTCCCCATCTGGTGGAGGTTCGGAGGCATAGCCGGGATTGATGCCGGACGCGTGTTTCCCTCTCCGTCCGAGTTTTCATTTGGCAGCTGGAAAATCAGCCCGGCTGCAGGCTTAAGGTTCTATATGAATAATTTTGTAGTCCGCGCGGACTTTGGTTTCAGCAGCGAAACCGTTGGGTTCTATTTTAATTTCGGACATCTTTTCTGATCCTTCCTAACATTATTCTTACAAAGCTTTTACAATCCTTTGACAACTCACTGATTATTTGAAAATATTTTTCAGCAGAAATCGGATAAAAAAATGTCTGCTAAAAAAGTACATATTATTTTCAATCCCGCATCAGCAGGAGGGAGAACCTGGAAGAGAAGAAAACTGATCTTAAAGGAAATAAGAAAATGCTGGAATGATTTTATTATTGAATATACCGGGAAACCAGGCGATGCAGTTTCTAAAACCAGGCACGCTGTTGCTTCAGGGAGAGATCTGATTGTTGCAGTTGGCGGAGACGGAACAATCAGGGAAGTTGTGAATGGGTTTTATAATGAAGGAAAGATGATTAATCCCGGCTGTACATTCGCGGTTATAAATAGCGGAACAGGACAGGGATTTGCACAGAGCCTTGGATTACCTAAGCGAATAAAAGATCAGTTTAAAGTAATACTTGATGGAAATGTTGAGAAGACGGATATCGGAAGAATTACTTCCGCTTCGGGGGCTTGTTCATACTTTGCAAATGAATTTCAGTCGGGTATTGGCGGACAGGTTGTAAAGAGTGTCTCTGATTTTCATAAAAAGTTCACTCGCCGTTTTGCCTTCGGCTTCGGGGTTCTGAAAGTCATTGGCAGCTATAACCCCTCTCCCTATACCCTCAGGTTAAATGATAACCTGGACATATACGAAGAATTAACGGGTATAGTAATATCAAACGGAAAATATACGGGCGGCGGAATGAAGCTGAATCCTGGTGCTGAACTTAATGATGGTTACCTTGATATTCTTCTGATACCAGGTCTTACCTTCAAAGAAATGCTGTTGGTTTTTCCAAAAATATATTCCGGCCGGCATCTTAAAGATAAGAGGTTTAAAAGTTTTAAGGTTAAAAGTATTACAATAGATTCTTCAAAGAGTGTAATATCGGAAGCAGATGGTGAAATAATAAATGGCCTGCCTTTGCACATTGATATAGTACCCTCATCATTAAATGTCATAAGACCCGAAAGAAAGGAAAGTTAAAAATGAAAACCCTTAAAAATTATTTGTTGATAACTGAATTTGAGTACAGGATATTCATATCGCTTTCAATCGTTATTGCAAGCTGTTTAATTTGTTTTGGATATTTCCCGGATACCCCTCCATTGTTTAGACAAATACTAAAAGAGATTTCGTTAAATAAGGTTCCGTCTTCAGCTGTATTTATAACTGCAGCATTTTTAATGATTGTTGTCTCGCTTCTAAGGATGTGGGCGGGTACTGCTCTTTCATCTGAAATTGTAATGACTTTCAAAGTAAGAACAGATATTCTGAACAGGGAAGGTCCTTATAAGCTTGTACGTAATCCAATTTATTTAGCCGATTGGATCGCGATATCTGTTTTTACATTCTTCCTTCCTCCCGTTGGTATCGTGATGCCGGTACTCTTTTATATTCATTATGTGCGGCTAATCGTCTATGAGGAAGAGTCCCTCGGTGTGCAGTACTCTGAGGAATATAACAGCTATTTAAATTGTGTTCCCAGGTTCCTGCCCAATTATACGAGCCTCTCTGATTTTCTTCCTGAACTGAAAAAGATTAAAGTTAACTTCGACGGATTCAGACATAATGCTCTGTACACCATGTTTGTTCCCGGTTTCATTGCTGCCGCATACTATGACAGCTTCATCTATGCAATGATAATCGGGATTCCTGCGGTAATTGACTGGGCCGTAGTGCATACCGAAATTGGTGTCGGGAAAAAAAAGAAGAAAAATAAAAAAGTATTTGAGGGTGTACTTTATGCCCAGTGCTGGGAAGATCCGGCAATTGACAGAGCCGCTTTCAATATAAAATCCGGGGACACTGTATTTACAATAACCTCAGGCGGATGTAACGCACTTGCATTCCTGCTGGACAACCCGAAGAAAATTATAGCCCTCGATCTCAATCCGCATCAGAACTATCTGTTCGAACTTAAAATAGCTGCTATGAAAAGGTTAAGCTACGACGAAGTACTGCAGCTTCTTGGAATAAGAGATTCAGATTCAAGAGTCAGTCTTTATCAGGCGTCCCGTGATCTGCTTAGCAACAAGGCACAGGATTTCTGGGATAATCACCTTAAAGAGATAAAAAAAGGTCTAATCCATTGCGGAAGATATGAAAGTTATATGAGACTATTAAGAAAGATTCTCATATTGCTCATTGGCAAAAAAGTAATGAAGGCACTCTTTGCTTCGCCCTCGCAATCTGAAAGAAAAATGATTTATGAAAGGAACTGGGATAATATTGGGTGGAAAATCTTTACGCGTATATTCTTAAGCCGAAAGGTAATGAGCTTTCTTTTTACCGATGAGTTTTTCAAATATCTGGGGAACAGATTTTCATTTGGTGATAACTTTGCCCGTAAAGTAAAAAGAGCAATAACAGAACTGCCCGTCGCAGAAAATTACTTTCTGAGCTACATTTTGCTGGGTAATTATATGCAGAATAATTTCCCTCCGTACCTTCAGCGTGATAATTATGAAATAATCCTTGGCAGACTTAACAGAATTGAAATTGTCACAGCTGACTGCGAACAATATTTTATCGGGCTCCCCGATTCCTGTATAGATAAATTCAATTTCACGAATATATTCGAATGGATTTCCCCGGAGCAGTTTAATAAACTTCTTGTTCAAACAATCCGTACGGCAAAGGATAAGAGCATAATAACATACAGGAATCTGCTCGTACCGAGGATACATCCGCCATCTCTCAACAACAGAATAGAATTAAAAGAAGAACTATCTGCAATTCTGCATAAACGTGATCTGTCGTTTATTTATGACAGGTATGTTGTAGAACAAATCAATAAAAAGGAAGAGTCATGTCATTTATCACTTGTGGAGTCTCAAACAAAAGACACCTCAATGAATTTATCGGGCTGCCATTCAGGGTCTATGCGGGAGACCCCCGCTGGATCCCGCCGTTAAAATCCGAAGTAAAGAGGATCCTCAATCCACTGAGAAATCCTTATTTCCTTAATGCGGATCTGAAGCTTTTTAATACTTATAATGGGAACCTTATAGTTGCACGGTGTGCTGTCATTAGTGACCGTTTGCATCAGCAGAAGTTTAACACCCCCAATGCCTTCTTCGGTTTCTTTGAATCAATCAATTCTTCGGAGGCGGTAAGATCATTATTCGGAGAAATTGAAAATTACTGCCGGTTAAGACAGATAAAATTTATTGAAGGACCTTTTAATCCGAACCTCTATTCCGAGATCGGTCTCTTGACAGATAGTTGTGATAGTGCTCCTTCTTTCTTCCAAACTTATAATCCTCCCTACTATGAAAAACTTCTCAGGAATGAGGGTTTCATTGTCGGGAAGAAGCTGTTTACCATGGGCAATCAAAATCTGAAGGAATACTTGTTGAAAAATTATCCGCAAAATTTATGTACAGAATCGAAGGATATGAGGATTCGTTCATTTAACCTGAAAAAGAAAGAAAAAGACCTGGACTCTCTAAGGGAAATATATAACGATGCATTTTCAGATAACTGGCATTTTACCCAGGTAAGTAAGGCTGAATACATCTTTGCGTCAAAGTATCTTCACTTTGTTACTACTCCCGATATGATAAAGTTTGTTGAATATAAAGGAGAACCCGTGGGGGTAGTGCAGTTTGCTTTCGATATAAATCCTTTGCTCAAAACTCTGGGGGGCAAGTTCAGACCTCTGAAATATCCGGGACTCATTAGAAACAGAAAGAGAATAAAGCGTGCTTTAATATTCGCTGTGGGGATAAAAAAAGAATTTCAACATACAAAGGCTTATAAGCTCCTTCAGAATGCTGCAGTGATAATAGCCCGGCAATTCGACCAGCTGGAAACAACCTGGATGTATGAGGAGAACTTCCTTGCAGTAAAAGCAGCTGAACGGTTCGGGATGAAGCCGGATAAATATTTTCTAATTCTGAAAAAGAATTTGTGATCCATACTGACAATCTGCATTTATTCTCTTCTCCTTCTGATCTTTTACAAAATCCTTACATTTTTTTGACAACGGCCGTCATTATTAGAATTAAACTTGTACCGGAGATGTATAAAAGATGAAAAAGAAAAAAATAATATTACAACCTTCAGACTGGGGTTTATCTGTTTCTTCTGCCGGTCAGCTGATGATCCGTAATTTCAGTCTTGCAGAACTGGCAGATCTTTATGGAACACCTCTGTATGTTCTGGACGAGATCAGGTTAAAATACAGGGCGGAATCATTTAACAGCTCAGCAGCAAACAGTTACCCCGGAAAAGTCTCAGTTCATTATCCCTTTAAATGCAGCTCGGTTTCTGAGGTCGTCAATATTATAAGATCTTCAGGATTAAAAGCCGAGGTTATGACGGAATTCGAGCTTAGCCTTGCTCTTTTCTCGGGATATTCAGGGCATGAAATTATAGTAAACGGACCCTGCAAGACAGACTCCTTCCTTAACCAATGCCTGGATGCCGGCGTCAGGCTTATAAGCATTGATTCAATCGATGAATTAAAGTCGCTTTCTGCTCTGACCGTTAAACGTGATAAAAAAGTGAACCTTTTACTCAGGATAAATCCTGACATCGTCCCCGAAGGAATTCCTGCTGGTACAGCTGCGGGTTCTGCAAAAAGTGTCTTCGGTCTTGGTTTATCCCTAAAAAGTATGAATGAGGCAATCGAAATTATCCGACAGAACAGCCGTCTTTATTTTGAGGGATTCCACTTTCATATCGGGACAGGTATTATAAGTCCCGACAGTTATCAGCGAACTATTAAAAAATTATCTCCTCTGATTACTCACATGAAAAGTAAAGGATTTAAAATAAATATTATTGATACAGGCGGCGGTTATCCTTCACCTGCAACAAGACAGCTCAGAACGAAGGAACTTATAGCTGCAAAATTATTCAGCCGGTATCAATTTAAGCAGAGTTTTAATCCTTATACATTCGACGACTTTACAATGAGCATTGGCAGATCGATTTCAGAATTATTTCCCGGGAACCTTCCGGAATTAATATTTGAACCGGGCAGAAGCATAGTAAGCTCCTGTCAGACTCTGCTGCTGAAAGCTCACAGAATTAAGGAAAATAGCTGCGGGAAATGGGTAATAACGGATGGCGGGCTTGGAACAATAACGCTGCCGGCATATTACGAATACCATAAAATATTTTTAGCTAATAACGTCAGGAGACCGTATACCAAATATTATTCTCTTGCAGGTCCATGTTGCTTTTCTGGTGATATCATATATAAAAACCTGTTCCTGCCTCATATCAATCAGGGGGAGATTATTGCGATGATGGATACCGGTGCTTATTTCAACGGGATGGAATCAAATTTTGGTTTCGCCCGCCCGGCAATTATAGCAGTTTCTGCAGACCACCGCAGGCTGATAAGGGAAAGAGAATCTATCAGCACGATGGCTGTCAGGGACCTAACATTCAAAAACGACATAAACAGAGAGGTGAGTCATGAAATTCAAAGTTATTGAAAATAATTGTTCTCTTTTCAGTTATAATACTGCAAAAGATATTATTAATGTCTGTCTTCAAAACGGCGATCAGCTGACTGATGATATGGATGAAGTAAACTACATTCTTAATTTTACAACTTTTGAAAATCCCAGGGCAGTCCGCAGAAGATCAAAATCTGTTTTTGTTGTCTCCGTCGTGGCTGA
Organism: Ignavibacteriaceae bacterium; assembly: GCA_035260565.1. Lineage (GTDB taxonomy): Bacteria > Bacteroidota > Ignavibacteria > Ignavibacteriales > Ignavibacteriaceae > DATFVA01. The sequence continues at coordinate 9,868 of DATFVA010000075.1, forward strand.
CGGGGAACATTTGAAGGACGATTTGAGATCGATCTGTTATACAACATTAATAAGGACATTATCAAACCAGTTTGTTTTTATTAACCAAATGAATGAAGTCTGGTTTACGACCCCGGAAGCAGGTTTTTATTCCGGTTATTATGACCCGTCTGAAATCTATAGGAAGATCCTGCCGGTTATCAGTGCACACTTCGCTACAGATAATAAGTTTCATCCTGATCTTCCGCAGAGATTCTATAATGAATCTGAGACTGTCCGGGAAATACGGCATTATGGCAAAGTACTGGATGAGCTTGGTGTACTGCCCGTACCCTTTCCTCTCAAAGACTATCTGAGTGAACAGCAGATGAATCATATTTACAAAATCTTCGGAATAACAGGCGCCAGTTACGGTAACCTTAGCGCCCGGGAATATATACCTGAATTTGGTACTACGGCTTTCTGGATGACCGGAAGGGGAGTGAATAAGTCGGATCTAAAAGAGGTCGGCCGGGATATTCTTCTTGTAAAGGATTTTAATGTTCCTGAAGGTATAGCATATCTGAGTATGCCGGTCAATTACTACTCCAAAGCAAGGGTTTCAGTGGATGCTATTGAGCATTACCTTATATACAGGAATTTTCCGGAGGTCAAAGCTATAGTCCATGTCCATGCCTGGATCGAAGGTGTGATCTCTACTGAACAAAACTTTCCATGCGGAACCCGGGAATTAGCGGAGGAAGTGGTAAGTCTTCTTGAGAAGACGGAAGATCCGGCATCTGCTGAAATAGGATTGGTAAATCATGGACTCACAATAACCGGTCATTCTCTACGGGAGATATTCGAAAGGATTACCGGCAAGCTTGTTACCCAGGTTGTAATGTCTGCATAGGAGATAAAATGTATTCACTCGGAATAATAAAAAGCCAGCCGTTAAGATTGGTCTTAACCATGGGGGCAGTATCTCTGTGCATTATGCTTATGCTGTTTCTGCTGGGTATTTATAAAGGAGTCGCGGATGGTTCTGTGGAGTACATAAGGAGAAATAATGCTGATCTCTGGGTTCTTCAGAAAAACTGCACAAATATACTTAGGGGAACTTCGCTGCTGTCTGCCTGGCAGGAAATAACAATAGGTGAAAATCCGGAAGTTGAATCAGTATCTCCTGTTTTATTCCTTTTATCCTCAGTTAAAAACAAGAAGGGGAATTCAACAGTTTTCCTGACAGGCTACGATCCCGGCAGCCGCTTCGGAGGTCCCCCCGTTCTTATTCAGGGAAGAACTGTAAAAAATGGAAGGGAGATCGTCCTTGATGAAGCATATGCTCAAAAATCCGGAGTTGATCTGAACGAAAATATTAACATTCAGGATCAATCCTTTAAGGTTGTTGGTTTTAGTAAAGGAACTAATGCATTCGTGATTCAATACGCGTTTACCACAATTGATAAAGCAAGATCACTGATAGGCTTTCCTGGACTAACTACCTGTTATATAATCAAAGTTCAGGCGGGGTCAGACATAAACAAAGTCAGATCAGATTTATCGGAAAAATTAACAGGTACTGCAATATACACCCAGCAGGAATTCTTGAATAATAACATCAGAGAGATGGAATCGGGATTTTTACCGATCCTTTATGCTGTTGCGTCTCTGGGCGCAGTAGTGTTAACGGTAATATTAAGCCTCATTCTGTCTATAAATATTCTCGAGAAGAAAAAGGATTTCGCGGTCATGAAAATACTTGGGGCTACTTCAGGCTTTCTGGCAGTCACAGTTATTAAACAGGCTATGATAATAATAATTGCCGGGGCAGCAGTAGCTGTTGTTTTGTATTTTCCTGCAGCTGCTGGAATACATTATCTCTCGCCGGAGGTCAGTACAGAAAATACCTTTATACAGTTATTGGCGGTATTTAGTGCTGCCGTCGGTATGGGATTAATAAGCTCATTCTTTGCCATCCAGAGGATAAGAAAAATATATGCTCTTGAGGTCTTTTATGAAAATAAATGAGATAGTCCGTCTTCAAGATGTGAATAAATTCTACCGTTCCAATTCCCATAAAAGCACCGGGGTGAGAAATGTTAATCTGAAAGCTGAAAAGGGGGAGATGCTTCTTCTGCTCGGCCCCAGCGGGAGCGGTAAAACCACATTGCTGACGCTGATAGCAGCCCTGCTTAAGCCTACTTCAGGGAAGGTCTTTCTTTACGCTAAAGATATTGCCGGAATGAAAGCAAAAGAGCTTCAGCGGATCCGGGCAGAGAGAATCGGATTCATCTTTCAATCTTTTCTTCTAATCGAATCTCTGTCAGCATTGCAGAATATCGAACTGGCATTAAAGTTTGCGAAGCATGATAAAAAAAATATCAGGATAACTGCTCTTAATCTTTTAAGACAGTTTGAAATAGAAGACCTGGCTTTCAAGCCGGCTTCAGCTCTAAGCCAGGGAGAAAAACAGAGAGTGGCTGTAGCCAGGGCCATTGCAAATGATGCCGATTTAATTATTGCTGATGAACCAACAGCAAGCCTGGAAACCAGTCAGGGTAAAAAGATTATTGAACTTCTTCATAATTATGCGGTTCAGGAGGATAAATGTGTCATCGTTGCAAGTCATGACCTGCGCCTTAAAGATTATGCCGACAGAATTATCCATCTTTGTGACGGCGAGGTTATTTATTAACTATTTCTTCAGCTTATCCTTAAATACCTTCTCAAACTTTTCCACTTTAGGTGCAATTACAAATGAGCAGTAACCCTGGTAAGGATTGTTTTCAAAATAGTCCTGGTGATAGTCCTCAGCCTTATAAAACCTGGTAAATGGAACAATCTGGGTAATGATGGGTTTGTCCCAGGCACCCGATTTCTCAAGTTCCTGTTTGTAATACTCCGCTTTCTCCTTTTGCTTCTCGTTATGATAAAGGATGACCGAGCGGTACTGCTCGCCTACATCAGCTCCCTGCCTGTTAATGGTCGTGGGATCATGAGTCTTCCAGAATATTTTGAGTAAATCATCGTAAGAAATGACATCCGGGTCATATATAATCTGCACAACTTCGGCATGTCCCGTATTTCCTGCGCAGACCTGTTCATAAGTTGGATTATCAATATGGCCCCCGGCATACCCGGAAACAACAGATTTAACCCCTTCAACCCTTTCAAATATAGCCTCTGCACACCAGAAACATCCCTGTCCGAAAGTAGCTGTATCAGTTTTTGCTGATTGATTCATAGCTGTTTCATCTTCTTTCATCTTGTTATTTAATCCGGTTTCCTTGCATTTAACTGCGCCGAAACCCATTAAGGCAATTATTACTGCGAATAATACACTTTTCATAATTTGATATCTTTTTAATCTTAATATCGTAATGATAACGAAATTATTTATAACGGATTAGTCACTTTTATTGAACAAATTAAGCTTCATACTGTCATGCCGGCTCATCACATGACACTAAAAATATTTTTATAAACTATTGCGTATTGTCAAATATTAAAATAAGTTATCCACCGATTCCAACAAAAAAAATTACTCAGGGTTCTGCATTGTCCTTTCGGATATATGGAACCTTCTCCTGAATTATTCTGCTCATTATAGTATTAAATCTTTACCAAAGACATTCAATAACTTAAAATATGAGGTATATATGTGGAAAGGTCAATTGGTTACTTTGTTGCTGGTCGCAGCATCTGCACTTTTAGTAATTTTTCAGGCAGGCTGCAGTAATTCAAAGGAGGAAAAGGTTCTTACTCAGGCAGAGAGAATAGAAAAAGGTAAATATCTTGTTGAACTTGGAGGTTGCAATGACTGTCATTCTCCCAAAGTAATGACAGATATGGGTCCTGTTCCGGATACGACAAGATTATTGTCGGGTCATCCCCAGGATCAGCCGGTAATGAATGTCGATCCTGCTATGCTGAGTTCGAAGATGTGGTTGCATGCGACGATGGATGCAACAGCCTGGATTGGTCCCTGGGGCGTATCTTATACACAAAACCTGACGCCTGATCCTGAAACAGGACTAGGGAACTGGACAGAAGATTTGTTTATAAAAGCATTGAGGACAGGAAAGCATATGGGAATAGGCCGGCCTATTTTACCACCGATGCCGTGGCCGGGAATTGGTAAATCGAGTGACGAGGATCTGAAGAATATTTTTGCCTACCTGCATTCAATTCCTGCTATCCACAATAAAGTTCCCGATCCTATTACCCCGGATATGGTTGGGTCGATATTAAGTAAAGATGATTCAAAAGGAAATGTTGTAAAAGCTAAAGATATGCAGTAAATGTAAATCATAGATCTGCCCGTTCACAAAACGGGCAGGTTTGAAAAAAATAATCTATTCCCCCTGAGAAATTCCTGATCCTCCGCTGAAATCTGTGCTGCCCGGTTTGGCATTACCATAGTATACCACTCTTGAACCTCCGCTGGCATTCACATCCAGTGTTCCGTTCATGGTTGTTTCCAGACGGGAACCTCCGGAAAGGTCAACATTTACATTTTTAACGCTGAAATCCTTTAAATGATAAATGCTGCCTCCTGAAGCATCTGCAGTAAGGTCGGCCGCTTTACCTGATAGATTTACAACACTGCCGCCGGAGATTTCCAGGTTTATATCTCTGCAGGAAAGGCTCCCTGAAATTTCTGCACCGCCGGATAATTCGCCGTCAAAATTTTCCTCAGTATTCATTGATAGTTTTCCCTGTGCTCCTCCGCTTAAACCAATCCCTGTCAATGACGGCAAATTTATGCTGATTCGGATATCACCATGTCTGTGATAATTATTTTTGTCTATGTAAAACCTTAAAGTATTTCCGCTTTTCTCTACTTTAAGGTATTCAAAATCCTCCTCATCAGCATTTACCGTTATGCTGTATGATGATGACTTGTTGATATCCAGAAGCATACCGCTGCCTGCTTCAACTTTGCTGAAATCCTTGTAATCATACTTTTTTGTAGTACGGTCTGCGGAAAAGATACTGGCCGTTCCTGCCAGGATAATGCTCATCGCAAATAGAATTGTCACCATTTTGTTCATTTTATTCATCCTCAAAATATTATGTATTTAATTAGACCTGCCTTTCGCTGAAAAGGTTGCGATAAATTCAGAAAGTTGTTGTTTATTCAGAGGGACGGCATTAATTTTCGTGGTAATCAAATCAATCTTGAGGAATATATGAAGGATATTGATCACCTGAAATACCCGATAGGGAAATTTAAGGCTCCGAAGGAATATACTGAAGAATTGCGTGAAGGATTTATAAATGAAATTGAGCAGACGCCGTATTATCTGCGTGAGGCGGTCGAAAATCTTAATGATGACCAGCTGAACACTCCATATAGGGTAGGCGGGTGGACTGTCGAACAGGTCATACATCATCTGCCCGACAGCCATATGAATGCATACATAAGAACAAAATTGGGATTAACTGAAAAGGTACCGGCAATTAAACCGTATGACCAGGCTGCCTGGGCAGAACTTGAAGATTATTCAACCACACCCATTGAAGTTTCTCTCGCTCTCCTTGATGCGGTACACACAAGGTGGGTTATTCTCTTAAAATCATTGAACCCCGATCAGTTTGAACTTAAACTTAACCATCCTGAAAATGGAATAATCGACATCAACTGGATCCTTGCACAATATTCCTGGCATGGAAAACATCACATAGCTCATATCAATTCCTTAAAACAGAGAATGGGCTGGTAAATTAGGCTGCCGTAATAAAATTACGACAGCCCTGAATAAAGATTAAAATGGTTCGTTAGCAGGAGGTTTGGATTTAGGTTTGAAGCGGAAAATAATCAGGATAGCTATTAGAACTACAAGGACTCCTATTACTATATATAACCAGTTGAATCCGCTCCCGTAAAGACTGTCTTTCCACTTTGAAATTTTATTTTCAATTGTGTCTTTCTGCGCTTCGGTAAACATATTATTTTCAAGAAGGTAAGGAACCCACGTCGGTTTTACCTGTCCGTACCAGGCACTATCGGCGAAACTTTTATATGTAATCTGTGAGTCGCCGCTGTTCTTAATCCCTACATTTTTAATTTCATCATTTATAAAGTTAGCTGCTGTCTCAGTGAACTCTTTACCGCTTGAGAACTTCTGAAGGTTAATACCATAATCCTGGAAAGTCAGTCTGACAGAATTCCACGCCTGCTGATTAAGGGTAGTTTTCCACGTGGTAAAGCTCTGATCAATTTCTTTTAGTTCATTTGTTCCCGCATTCTTTTCGGAATAAATGCTGACAAGCTTTGGTCCTACGCTCTTCCACAGTTTTGCAAATTGTTCCTGCTGTTTCTTTATCTGGTTAAGATCCTCGGGGGTAAGGGTTGCAACCTGCAGAAACTTAATGTTGTCCTGCAGGGATTTCTTAACATTATTTAACACATTATTTTTCTGGGCTTCCGAATATACCTGCTGTTTTTCCTGGGAGCTCAGTTCAGATTTCTGCCTGTAGGAAGGAGGGATAAGGCTGTCGATCATACTTATTACGAGTTCATCTCTTTTTTGAAGTGATGCTTTTAGATCAGCTACTGTCCGTTCCAGCTGCTTGATACGGCTTTTATCTGTCTTACTCTCAGATTCAAGAGTCTGAACCCTGGAAATCAGGTCGGTATTCCTCTGGTTAAGTACATCTACCTGGTCCCTTAGTCCGGAAACTTGCGTTGTGAGTACATCGATTTTCGTAAAATCTCCTTTACGCAGATCATAAGCCATCTGCAGGTTCTCAAACGTTTTGCTGAAGTTGAGGGGATACAGACTTTTATCCAGCAGATCCCTTTTATCAGAATATTCACTTCTCAGCTGATCGATTTTATTGCCTGCACTCTGAAGCCCCTCAAGTGAGATTGCATTCCTTATTGAATCATTTATTGCCATTGCTTTATTTTTAAAATTCTGCACTATTTCATAATCCGACTGGGCAAATGTTGTATATGAAAACAGCAGACATAATAGAAAACTGTTTATTAGAATCTTCCTGTTCATTTCTTCTCCTTATTCTCAATTCCATTATTCGATAAATAATACTGTTTATTACCTTCAACCAGTTCTATATAAGGCGGTCTCTGGTTAAAAACAGGTTTTGATATTCCGCTGTCTGAAATTGAAATCTCATTATAAATATTGAAAGCCCCGTCCCCCATTGTAAAAACATAAACATTTTTGAATTTATCACCGGTTATATAGTAATAGCCGAGAGTGTCCCTGATCATTCTGAGTTCGCGGTCAAGGTATGCAAGCGAATCACCCGTCTCCGTAAAGTAGAGAGGTTTCGCATTGAATGAAATTGCGTACCGGTCTTCTTTTGCCATTCCGTTATTGTCGACATGAATCACAGATTCAACAGGCCAGGAAAAATCAGAGGGCATTAATCTTAGAGATGAACATCCTGCCAGAACGGCAGCTGATATAAGAATTATATATTTTATGAGGCGCATAAGTACTCCTTCTAATTTATGCATGCTAACATAATGAAAAATAAGGATTTCCGGCGATTGCCGAATGTGATGAAATGCCCATTTGAAAAAAGAGAATATTATACCCTGCTTATCAGCTGAAACCTGTCATTTCAGGAAAAATTACTATAAAACCGGCAGGAATATTCAAATTAGTGATCCTGTTTTTTATTATTTTTGAGTGTAAAATTATTTGCATTAAGGTGGATATTATGAACCTCATTGAGTGTCTTACCAGGAACCAGGACCAGATAATCAGAGCTGCATTTGATTCACTTTTGCGCTCAAACCTAAAACACTATTCCGCTTCGGGGGCTAATGAAAACTGGGAGCGGATAGAAAAATTGTTTGACCTGTCGCTGAATAGTATCAAGGATAAAAGCCTTGTTGATATGATAGATTATTCTGAAAAAATTGCTGCCGAAAGATATAACTCAGGATACGACCTGCACGAGGTTCATACGGCATACAATGTTCTGGAAGAAGAAATCTGGAAAGTTATATTGAATGAACTTGATCCTAAAGATATAGGTAAAGCTCTTGGACTCGTAAGTACAATCCTTGGTACGGGAAAGGAAACACTTGCTTTGACTTATATTTCGTTAACGGGGAAATCCAAAACCAAAAGCCTCGACCTTTCGGAATTATTCAGAGGGAATTAATCTAACCGGTTACCGTCATAGCGATTGCAGAAGAATATAGGAATTGAAAATCCCCGATGATTTTCAATCATAGGGGATTATGGCATTAATCAAACAGGCTGTGTACCTGAAGTATCATCATCCTGGTTTGATTTATCAAATTTATCGTGCCAGTATTTCCTGCGGCCGTAATAATAGGGACTTGGTCTTTTACCAATACCCGTCAGAAGTATCTTGGATAAGATTAACAGTCCAACAGCTTGAAAATAAGTGATGGCGGTTATTCCGAAAATCAACGGCATCAGCCAGTTCCATAACAGCATTACGGCAAGACTTAATACGGCAAGAAAAACCAGAACAAAAATGAATCCTTTAAAGAACCACTTTCTTTTATTATGAATTGCACACATTTTATAACTCCTTGTATAAATTTTTTAATTTCTTTCTTAAATAGAGAACCGCATAACGCTTTCTTGAAAGTAGCGTGTTTACAGTCTCGCCTTTTATTCCTGATATTTCTTTAAAACTCATCCCCTCGAATTCATTCATTACGAAAACATCCTTCTGCTCGGGAGGTAATTCCTCAAGTGCAGCCTCAATCTCTTCCCAGAAAAGGTTCTGCCAATAGATTTCGTCCGGGAGATTGCTGAAGTCAGGCATGATATCTGAAAGTGATACAACTTCATCCGAATCACTTCCTTCGTTTATAAAAATTTCATCAGAAAAGCCAGCCGTTTTTTTCTTTCTGTATGAATCTATTATTCTGTTTTTGGCAACTTTAATAAGCCAGGCAGAAATCCTTTCTACGAATTCTATTTCCTCAAACCCGCTAACAAGACTATACAGAACATCCTGGAGAATATCCTCGGCATCTTCCTTGGTGGCAACCCGCCGCCGGATAAAACTCAGTAGTTTACCCTTCTCCTGCTTTACAACTTTATCAAGCGCTGCTTCTTTGGTCATTAACCTGTTTCATTTATTAATTAAGACGCATAGTCGGAAGGAATATTTTAAATGACAGTAAAACTCTCATTTTTTGAGATAAAAAAAGGATTATTTGTCAAAGTTAATTTATTTTGTAGAACAATTTTTTTCCATCAATAAAATCTGAGGATAAAGTCTTGAAAATTCAATTTATAGGAGCCGCTCAGACAGTTACCGGTTCACAGCACCTGCTGCATGTTAATGGTAAAAAAATACTTCTCGACTGCGGTCTCTTCCAGGGAAGAAGGAAAGATGCGTATGAAATAAACAAGAATTTTATGTTTAATCCCGAAGAAATCGATGTTATGCTTCTCTCGCATGCACATATTGATCATACTGGCAATATACCTCATCTTATCAGAAGCGGGTTTAAGGGACATATCTACACGACTTCTGCAACTGTTGATCTCTGCCAGATTATGCTGAGAGATTCTGCCTACCTGCAGGAAAGAGATATATACTTTGTGAATAAGAAAAGGAAAAAACAAAATAAACAATTATTCGAACCTCTGTATACAATTGATGATGTGGAAGCTGCAATGGAGAACTTTATTGGCGTTCAGTATGATAAGACTATCGAGGTTGCCCCGGGTGTAAAAGCAACCTGGAGAGATGCAGGACATATTCTCGGCTCAGCCGGATTATTAATCGAAATTAGGGAAAACGGAAAATATACAAGACTTGGTTTCAGCGGCGATATCGGAAGACCTGAAATGCCGGTTATAAGGGATCCTAATATTCTGACAGATCTTGACGTTCTTATAATGGAAAGCACTTACGGCAACAGGCTTCACCCTGTTACGGGAAAAGTTGAAGATGAAGTTGCCGCCATTGTTAATGAAGTGCTGGAACGGAAGGGCAAGATAATTATTCCCGCATTTGCTGTAGGAAGAACTCAGCTCTTCGTTTACATACTGCATAAACTTTTTAACCAGAACAGACTTCCTGCTATACCGATTTTCGTGGATAGTCCGCTTGCCGTTAATTCCACCGAAGTATATAGAATGCATCCGGAGTGCTTCGACAGGGAAACCTACCGGGTATTTATAGAAAACCATGAAGATCCTTTCGGATTCAATAGGCTCACTTACATCCGGGACGTAGAGGAATCGAAAAAGCTGAATGAATTCAGGGGCTCCTGTATAATTATTTCCGCCTCAGGGATGGCAGAAGGCGGGAG
>DATFVA010000076.1:0-6936 GCA_035260565.1 Ignavibacteriaceae bacterium
AAGATACAACAATATATTGTATGGTATTTTTCATGATTCAAAACGGATTATGATTTTATTTGGCGCGCATGCAATCATTCCCTGCGGATCGGAGAGTATGGTGTGCATACAGATCTTATTGCGGCAGCAGGAACTGGTAACTCTTGCAATTCCTTCTGAAAGAGAAACATGCGTTTTCCCTATCGAGCCTTCTACGGGTATATCCGTATAGCTCATCCCGGCTTTAAGTATTTCCGCAATTCCGTTTTCATTTTCGATTATGATTTTCTTTTCTTTAGGGAACAGACTCTCGAAAAGGTTCCCCTCTTTATATTCAGCAGTGAAAAGATAAAAGGCTTTCAGCTTCTTCATATCATTTCTAAGCTGAAGGAACGAGTAACTGAAATCTTCCTCAGGGATATAAACCCGATTTTCATCATCACTTATAATAATGTCAGGCTGAAAGGATTCATTCAGCCGTTGTATCCGGTACACTATCGATCCTTTCCGGCTGTAAGATGAAGAGAATACCGCATTATCAAATCCCATAAGTGAATGTTTTATCCTGCTGTCGCCGTATATATCAGCTTCCGTACTGCTCTTAATTTTTTTCCGGAATAATGTAACGAGTCTTTTTATATACTGCTCATCAGCCGGGAGGAATCCATGAACAGAAAAACGGTAGCCTGAACCGGCAGTAAATAATTTGCCTGTAGAATACCCGCCGCCGAGGGCAGCAGCAGATATCCCTGTAAGCTTTAAAAAATTACGACGTGTTATCATTTTTACTTTCTCCGATTAATTCCTGTATTAAATCATTCCGGCAAATCCCATAAATGCCAGGGCTAAAAGTCCGGCGACAATCAGCGTAATTGGGGCGCCCTTGAAAGGCGCGGGCACATCCGCAAGTTCAAGTTCCTCTCTTATTCCCGCCATTATCGCAAGTGCGAGAGTAAAGCCGGCTCCGGCCCCGGCTCCGAAGAAGATGCTCTCAAGAAAATTGTAATCTCTCATAACCAGGAGGAGAGCAAGTCCCAGAATTGCGCAGTTGGTTGTTATGAGGGGCAGAAAAATTCCAAGGGCACGGTAAATGGGCTGTGATACTTTCTTAATGAACATCTCAACGAACTGCACCAGGGCGGCTATTACCAGTATGAATGAAGGAATCTCGAGGAATTCAAGCTTATAAGGAACCAGCAGCAGGTTGAACAGGAGCCAGCTGACAATGGCCGTAATAACCATTACAAATGTGGTAGCCATCCCCATGGATAGTGCTGATGACAACTTGTTCGAGACTCCGATGAAGGGACATATGCCGAGGAAATATGAAAGAACAAAATTATTAACTATTGCTGCCGATATAAATATTATAACGTACTGCATATTATGCTCCGGCTTCGATTAACTGTTTATCTTCAGTTTCTATCATGTACTTTTGCCTCAATGCTTCAATTGAAATTCTTTCCTTCCTTGCTGTGTAGAAGTTTGCCAGTCCCATCAGCAGTCCCAGCGTAAGGAATGCACCCGCCGGCAGTATCATAATGATCATCGGGTCATAGCTCTCAGGAAGAACGGCGTACCCGAGGACGGTCCCTGATCCCAGCAGTTCCCTGATGCTGCCGAGAACAAGCAGTGATATAAGAAACCCTGTGCCGTTTCCGAGTGCATCCAGGAACGAGCGGAAGATAGTATTTTTCGAGGCAAAAGCTTCTGCTCTTCCAAGTATTATACAGTTGACAACAATTAAAGGAATGAAAGGACCAAGCGCCTTGCTTAAAACCGGGAAGGCAGCTTTCATAACGAGATCTACGATGGTTACGAATGTTGCAACGATTACAATGTACGCCGCTATCCTTACCTGATTCGGGATCAGTTTTCTGACCATCGAAATTATTATGCTTGAAAAGATAAGGACGAAAGTAGTGGCCAGTGCCATTGCAATTCCGTTTATAGCGGAAACTGTAACTGCAAGAGTGGGACACATTCCCAGGATTTGCTTAAAAGTAGGATTGATCTCCCATAACCCTTTCAGGTACTCCCGGCTGTATGAGACCTGTTTCTTCATAACCTTCCCTCACTTTTCATTTTGCGCAGCAGAGCAGTTCCTTCGTTTACAATGGCCGTAACTGATTTTGATGATATCGTTGCTCCTGTAATCGCCTGTATTTCATTCGGCTTTACCGGTTTTTTTCCTTTTACCCACTCGATGCCTGTGCCTATTGTAAGACCGTTATACTGATCCTTATAAGGATGTTCGGTTACCTTCGTCCCAAGCCCTGGCGTTTCAGTCTGCTCCAGAATTTCAATCGAAGTTACCTTATCAAGTCCAGGTTCTATGCCGATCATAAGTCTTATCTTTCCCTGGAAACCATTCCCTTCATATACAAACGAATACCCCACAGGATTCTTCTGCCCATCAAATACTTTAAACAGCTCCCCTTTGACAGTTTTTATTTCTTCATACGATTTACCGTTTTTCTGCACAAGATAAATCGCCTCTTCCGTCTCACGTTTCTGGTTAGCTGCTATTCTCGGCTCAGCCCAGATGTTTACCAGTGCCAGTACCCCGCCTGCAATTATACCTGTAACCATTAAAGTAAGGAGTATGTGAACTGCTTTATTCACTCGGTACCTCCTTTAACCAGTCCGAATAGGCGCGGCTGAGTGCCCCGGTTGATAAGCGGAACGAATCCATTCATTATAAGTATAGAGTACATTACACCTTCAGGAAGTCCCCCATAAACTCGTATCAGTATTATCAGCAGAGAAATAAACGACGCGTAAATTAGCATCCCTTTATTTGTTACAGGAGAGGTTACCCAGTCGGTTGCCATAAAAAAAGCACCAAGCATAAATCCGCCTGCGAAAAGATGGAAGAGAGGATCGGGATTCTGAACCGGGTCTATCAGTCTGAACAGTCCTCCGAATATCAGCATACTCAGGATCATAGAAACAGGAACACGCCAGTTTACAATTTTCACTGCGATGAGAAAAATGCCTCCGGCAATTATAGCGGCAGCCGAAGTTTCGCCCAACGAGCCCCCTGTATTCCCAAGCAGCAGCCGGGATAAAGGAGTAAGTATTTTATCGAACTTAAACAGGGCAAGAGGAGTAGCAGAGGTTACTGCATCAACAGCAAAGTTTGGTTTTGTCCATGTAGTTATAGCGACAGGAAAGGCGGCCTGGAGAAATGCCCTTCCAACAAGAGCAGGATTAAAAATATTACAGCCTAATCCTCCGAAGACCTGTTTACCGAATCCGATGGCGGCAATTGAACCCAGGGCAGTGTATGCTAATGAAAATCCCGGCGGAAGAGTTAGAGAGAGCAGGAGTCCTGTAAGTAGAGAACTGCCGTCTGCCACTGTGACCTTTTTCTTTCTTAATGACTGAATTACTGCCTCGGTACTTCCACAGAAAAAAACTGCGGTAATAATGATCAGCAGCTGGTAAAAACCGAAAAATATTACAGATGCTGCTGCCGCGGGCGTAAGAGCTGCAGTGACAAACCACATCACCTTTTTGGTGGACCAGTTAGAATGTACATGAGGAGACGTAGTAAGTATTATTTTCTGATCATGTGCTTCCCCAGCTGTTTGAATTTCCATAGATGCATTTTTCACACTTTCTGAAGCAGACTTTCTCTTTGGATCTGTAATGCTTTTTGTTTTCCAAGTCTTAACCACTGAACCAGAGGAATATTTGCAGGACAGGTATATGCACAACTGCCGCATTCCATACATACCGTGATGCCTGAAGCTTCGGCAAGCTCATAATTACCAAGCTGGGTATAACGGGCCAGTCTTGTGGGCATCAGGTTTAATGGACAGACTGAAATACATCTGCCGCATCGTAGACATGCAGTTTCCTCTTTCGCATCAATGTCTTTTTTTGTCAGAACAACAATGCCCGATGTTGCTTTAACAACGGGAGCGGAAAGATCATACTGCGCGGTTCCCATCATTGGTCCCCCCGCAATCACTTTCGCAGCATCTCCTGTTAAGCCTCCGCAGTAATCGAGAACATCCTTTATCGAAGTTCCTATAGGGATGATTAGGTTCTTAGGGCTTATTACTCCCCGGCCTGTTACAGTCACCGCAGCTGTAACCTGTACTTCACCGTTGACAACTGCATCGTAGATGGCAATGGCTGTGGCCGTATTTTGAATAACAACACCGACATCAGGAGGAAGCCGTCCGGGCGGGACTTCTTCACCGGTAACGGCTTTAATCAGCATCTTTTCAGCCCCCTGCGGGTACTTCGTTTTAAGTACAATTACCGATAAGGATTTTTCATTTTCAAGACGTTGTTGAATCAGGTTGGCCGCATCCGGTTTATTATTTTCAATCCCGATATATCCCTGTTCAACCCCCAGCGCTTTCATAATAAGTTTCAATCCTGCTATAAGGTCATTTGTTCTTTCAAGCATAAACCTGTAGTCACGGGTAAGGTAAGGTTCACACTCACATCCGTTCAGTATCACAGCTGATATTACCGTACCGGCAGGAGGTTTAAGTTTTACATAGGTCGGGAATGAAGCGCCTCCCATTCCTACTATCCCGGCATTTTTAACGCGCTCCACTATTTCTTCGGCAGATACTCTGCATGGATCCAGCGGAACTAAATTGATTTTGTCTGTACGCTCATCTGTTTTAATTATAACGGAATCTGAGGGAAATCCTCCCGGAGCTGCTTCCCTGCTGATGCCCGTAACCGTCCCGTTCACTGAACTGTGCACAGGTGCTGAAATAAAACCGGATGCCTCTGCAAGTTTCGATCCTTCAGAAACGATACTCCCTTTCTTAACGAGGGGTTTCGCCTGTTTACCTAAATGCTGAAGAAGGGGAATAATTACCTGGGAGGGGACTTTCATTTTTTCAAACGGGAGTTCCTTCGTAAACGATTTTTCCTGGGGGGGATGAACTCCGCCATGGAACGATTTCAGTAACACAACATTGTCCTGCAATAATCACTAACTATAGCACCTGATTACACGCAGAAAGCATGCCACGGGAAGATTAAAACTTGGTTTTGAATTTTAATTGAATTGAAAGGAGAAATTAAAAAGGTATGAAATAAACATCATTTTTTTTTCATTATCGAAAAACCGATGTTTAATTTATCATCATAAAATCATCGGATATTAGCTGCTGCAAGAGAACAATTGAGCTTTATGTGCTCCTTTCCTTGCTTAAACTTGTTGAGGCTCTGTCTGACGGAATTTAATTACCAACCGGAATTCAGTAATTCCTGCATATGGGAAAATCCCTTAATGTTTCGGATTCATCCGCCGGCTTCCTCTTAACGTTCTTTACATTCTAAATAATATGTACGGTGCTTGCCTGGGGACCTTCCTCTCCTTGTTCCTCAAAAAAATTAACACCCATTCCGGTTTCAATTTCTTTAAAGTCTTTATTTACTACACTGTTTTTATGGAAGTAGATTTCTCTGCCGTTTATTGTCCGGAGAAACCCGTACCCGTCTTCATAAAAGATTCTGTCCACAATAGCCGCAACCTCCTGCTGAGGATGCTGTTTAATATTTTCCCGCTGCTTTTCTGTAAGTTTTTCCAGCTGCTTTTTTGCTGCATCAAATGCGTAGCGAATCACTTTTTCAAGTCCGTCGGACATTTCACCTTCGCCTGGTTTTCTTTCCACCACCAGCTCATGTCCGGGCGGTACACGCATAGCAATCCTAACTCTGTATGGATTGCCGTCATTTATAGTGCGCTGCGGTTTTTCAACTGCTACCCGGCAGCTCGTCATATAATCACATATTCTTTCCATTTTATTTACTTTTTCACGGATTAAATTATCTATGTCATCAGTTTTTTTTACATCGCGGTATGATATTTCAAGCGGAATTTGCATAAATAACTCCTGTTTTTCTATATATTTACGAAATAATTATGAATTATGTCAATCAAAAATAAACGGCACAACATATAGATCACATTTGGACCGAAACAATTAGAAGATGGTATTTTAAAGCAATATGAAAAAATATTTACTGATAATTCTCTATAATATAAGTATAATAATATTACTATTTCTGCTGCTTGAATTTTCGGTCAGAATTTTTGCCCCGCAGATAAGTTTATCAGGCACCAGCGGGAACCTTGTTATAGATTCTCTATACAATGATTCGCCCGGCATTAAATCGAATGCAGTCGGAACCTCAGGAGAAGTAAAGAAGGCATCCAATAGCTACCACGCCTGGAAATATTCCAAACCAGTATCAGAAACCGTTCGCAATCTCCTCTATCTTGGTGATTCAGTAACAATGGGACTCAGTGTTGAGAACGATTCAACTTATGCGGGAATAATAAATAATGGTGCGGACAGTCTGCGCGTGATAAACCCATCTCTTATCGGTTATTCTTCCAAAGATTACTTAAACGTATTTAATGCATTTGTTTTGCAGAACCGCATTAATCTTGACTTTACTTCTGTTATCTTATTCTGGACCCTTAATGATATCTATTCAAATTATCCAGATCAGAAATCTCCTGAGTTCACCACGGGAAGTTTTATTAATAGCATTGTTGAATTTTTACGGCATAACTCGAAAGGGTATCACTTTTTGAAGAACCTCTTCAGCGACCGGCCCCGCGCCTATTATGATTATGACAGGCAGTTCTATACAGAATCAAATCCCCTGCTCCTTAACTCATTAACTAATCTTGAGACGATATCATCTGCGTGTGATACATTAGGAATAAAGTTCGAGGTTGTTCTGCTTCCGTATGAATACCAGCTGAGAAATTATGGCGATAAGGATATTTTTGAACCCCAGATGCTTCTCAGGGGTAAACTTGAAGAAAAGAATATCAGGGTCATTGATCTTAGCAGTGCTTTCGGGAATGATAAAAAAGAGGCTTCAGGATATTATCTGTATGGTGATGGTATTCATTTTAATAATAGAGGAAATAGATTAATTGCACATTACCTGGAAAAGCAT
>DATFVA010000077.1:0-11081 GCA_035260565.1 Ignavibacteriaceae bacterium
TTCAATCCGGCTGGCAGGAGTTGACTACCTGCCGATCTGGGTCTTTAAAGGAAATACTAACTCAGGAAGACAATACATTATTATACCGGCACAGGCGGCTTTTTCAGATTCACTGTTTTCATTTATGGGATATGAAGACCGGAAGCTTGCTGCACAATCATTTCACGATACAAAAGAAATCCTCACAAAATTTTCAACTAAACCTGCACTAAGGAGTATCCTGCCGGAAATACTTTCCGGGACAGAGTACTTATCATTTCATTAAATCTTTATATATTTGTAATTAATTATAATCCAATTTAGAAAATTACCGGAACAAATTTGGCACATCATCTTACATTAATTCCGGGAGATGGTATCGGGCCTGAAATTACTGTCGCCGCAACAAAGATTATTGAAAGTGCAGGGGTGAAAATTGAGTGGGATGTTGTTGAAGCAGGAATGACTGCCCTGGAAAAATACCGCGACCCGCTGCCGCAGGAAGTTATTGATTCGATTGACAAAAATTGTGTGGTCTTGAAAGGTCCTTTAACTACTCCTGTAGGTAAAGGTTTCAGAAGTATCAATGTAGCATTACGTAAAGAATTTGAACTTTACGTTAATCAGAGGCCGGCCAAGACTTTCAAAGGGATTAAAACGCTTTACTTCGACCATATCGACCTGATCATATTCCGCGAAAACCTGGAAGAGTTTTATTCGGGAATTGAACATTATATCGACAGCAGTAAATCAGCTGCCGAATCAATAGGTATAATTACACGTAAAGGATCTGAGAGAATAATCAGGTATGCTTTTGAATACGCTAAAAAGCATGACAGAAAGAAAATGACTGTTGTCCATAAAGCAAATATTCTGAAATTCACAGGCGGATTGTTTCTTGATATAGCCGAAGAAATTGCGCCCGAATACCCTGAAATTCAGTTCGAAAACAAAATAGTTGATAATATGGCTATGCAGATGGTAATGAATCCTTACCAGTTCGACTGTATAGTTACAACAAATCTTTTTGGCGATATTCTTTCCGATCTGGCTTCTGGACTCGTCGGCGGATTGGGGATGGCGCCTGGAGCAAATATCGGGGATGATGTTGCTATTTTTGAAGCAGTGCATGGCTCGGCTCCTGATATAGCGGGACAGAACATCGCCAACCCTTCAGCCTTGATTCTTGCTGCTGTTATGATGCTTGAATATTTAAAAGAGCGGGAAGCGGCAAAGAAAATAGAGGGTGCACTGGCAAGGGTGATTGAGAGAGGGGAGAAAGTAACAAAAGATATAAATCCTCATAATTTTGTCGGCACTAAGGAATTTGCTGATGCCGTAATAAAAGAATTGTAGTTAATTGAAAAACAGGTCTGCTCTTACTTTAATTTTTACTGCAGTATTCATTGACCTGCTTGGTTTCGGAATACTGATTCCAATCCTTCCTACTTTTGCAACAAAGGAACTGCATGTTGACGAAACAGCCATAGGTATCGCTATTGCTGTTTATTCGTTTGTTCAGTTCTTTTTTAATTCATTCCTGGGAGAATTATCGGATAAACATGGAAGAAAACCTATTATCGTTATTTGTCTGTTTCTTAATGCTGTAGGATATATAATCTTTGCATTTACCAATACATATTTCGTGCTGATTGTTTCAAGAATAGTCGGAGGTATTGGGGGAAGCAGTATTGGAGTAGCCCAGGCATATATTTCAGACATTACAACAAAGGAGGACCGTTCAAAGGGAATGGGAATGATAGGGGCGGCATTCGGATTGGGTTTTGTTTTTGGTCCTTTAATCGGAGGTCTGCTTTCAAAGTTCGGATATGAGGTTACCGGCTTTGCGAGTGCAGGTTTTTCTTTCCTTGCTTTCATCGTTACAATTTTTCTTCTGCCTGAATCTAATATCCACCGGGAAGAAGCTCAGAAAAGAAAAAGAAAACTTTTCGATATATCTGCAGTAAAGAATATTTTCAAAAAGAAGGACCTGGGTCTGCTTGTCATTCTTTTCTTCATATTAACCTTTTCTGTGGCCAATATTTATGGAACTTTCGCCCTGCTTGGTTATGAGGTTTATCATTTTACGGATTTGCAGAATGGATATATGCTGGGGATTGTAGGCATCGCATCGGCCATTGTGCAGGGTGGGTTGATCCGTGTGGTTGCAAAATACGTTAAAGAGACCAGGCTAGTGGCCGCAGGTTCGTTTCTTATGATGATAGGGTTAGGTTTACTTCCTTTCGGCGGAAATTTTGCAGGACTTGCCTTAATCGTAATTGTAATGGCTCTTGGGATGGGTTTTCTTCAGCCGACGCTGCTGAGTCTTATTTCTGAAATAATATCAGATAAGGAGCAGGGTGCAATACTCGGTATTAACCAGTCGTTTTCAGCTTTTGCCCGGGTACTGGGGCCGCTCTGGGGCGGATTTGCATTTGAATATTTTGGATATCCTTTTCCCTTCCTGACAGGTGCATTTTTTACGCTTATTATTGTGCTGCTTGCTGTTTTCTATCTTCCAAAAGCTATAAAAACGGATACTGGGGAAGAACTTTAAGCCCATATCTTTTAACAATTATTTTTTGCATCATTATTCTTATCTTTATATAAACAAGTTTAGAAAAGTATGTTTACAGTAGATAAAATAAATATAAATAAAGCAATCCTTCTTGCACCGATGGAGGATGTGACAGATATTTCATTCCGTCTGGTCTGCAGGGAACTGGGAGCAGACGTAGTTTATACGGAGTTTGTGAACTCTGAAGGACTTGTCCGTAAAAGTGAAAGAACACATAAAAAGCTGGAGATCATAGACGATGAGAGACCGGTGGGAATTCAGATCTACGGATCGGGAATAGAATCTATGGTGGGCGCTGCAAGAATTGCTGAGAAAGAAAATCCGGATTTAATTGATATAAATGCAGGGTGCTGGGTAAAAAATATAGTGGGACATGGTGCTGGTTCCGCCCTGCTGAAAGATCCTCCGTTTATGCAGAAAATGGTAAAGGAGATAGTGGATGCGGTGTCGCTTCCGGTAACTGTAAAGACACGCCTCGGCTGGGATCACGAAAGCATCCGGATTATTGATGTTGCAAAAAGGATAGAAGAAGCCGGCGCAAGAGCACTAACCATTCACTGCAGAACGAGAGCAATGGGTCATAAAGGTGAAGCGGAATGGTCCTGGATTCCAAAAATAAAGGAGGCCGTCAGTATACCGGTTGTATTAAACGGAAATGTACTCACTGCGGAGGATGTAAAAAGAGCTTTCGATGAAACTAACGCCGACGGTGTTATGATAGCGAGGGGGGCTATAGGGAACCCGTGGATTTTTACTGAGGCTAAGGAATTGCTGAACGATGGATTTATAAGTACGAAAATGGATGTGGATAAAAAAGTTAAAATCGGGTTAAGGCATCTTCATCTTGCAATAAAAGTGAAAGGCGAACGCCGTGCAGTCCTTGAACACAGGAAATTCTACAGCGGCTACTTAAAAGGAGAATATAATGCTTCGCAGATCAGACAATCCCTGATGAGTGTGGTCGACTATAATGCGGTGGAGGATATCCTTCTTAATTATCTCGAGTGGCTTAAAAATTACGGAGTAGCTGTTTAAACCGCATGTGATATAATTATTAATATCGATTTGAAAGACCAGGTACCAGTAAAAATTGCCAGATTAATATCCGTTCTCTTTGTCCCGCCTTCTTTTACTATAATTATTTTTACGATCTTTGCTTTCGTTCTGGAACAGAATCAGGTCAATAGCTTTATTCTGATTTCAACAGCAATGGTATTCGGTTTCATCCTGCCGGTGATTATGTTTGCAGCTTTCCGGCGGAAGGGTCTGATAGCGGATATAGATGCTAAAATAAAGGAAGAGAGGACCTTTCCATTTACCCTTTCTGTCGTCTTTTACATTTTAGGATTATTAATATTAATTTATTACAGAATAAATATTATTTCGATAGCCTTCTGGTTTTGTTATATTTCGAATACATTATTAGTTGTTATTATAAATAAATCCTGGAAAATAAGTGCTCATATGATGGGAGTCTCAGGTCCTTTTGCTGCCCTGGTTTATGTGTTCGGATTAACCGCCTTACCTTTTCTGGTATTGTTGATTCTTATTGGCTGGTCACGGATAAAACTTGAATGTCATAACCTTAGCCAGGTTCTGGCGGGTGCATTCCTTGCATTCATATCTACTTATATACAAATGTACTTTATTATAAAATATTTTGGATATGCCTGATAAAAAAGATACAATCGCATTGCTTGAAAGCATTGCAGATATAATGGAATTCAAAGGGGAAAATAAATTTAAGGTAGGGGCGTACCGGAATGGAGCTATATCTATACGGCGGTTTGAGGGAGAATTTGATGAAGTAATTACTAAAAAGGAACTTGATAAAATTAAGGGTATAGGTAAAGGGCTCCAGGCAGTTATTTATGAATACTTCGAGAAAGGTGAGTCTTCGCTGTATAAACAGCTGAGAGCGGATGTTCCGGATGGAATCGAAGAGCTTCTGCAGATTAAAGGTATGGGAGCTGGAAAAATCAACCAGCTGTATACTGAGCTCGGTATTTCAAATATCGGTGAACTTGAATACGCCTGCAGGGAAAACAGGCTCACCCTCTTGAAAGGGTTTGGTGAAGCCACACAGAACAAGATTCTTAATGAGATAGAAAAACAGAAATACCATAGTAAGTTTGTCCTTTTAAACACAGCAGAAGAGTTTGCCGCAGAGATTCGTTCTAAGTTAGATCCGGTTAAACAGATACAGAAATCTGAACTTACAGGTGAATTAAGAAGAGGGAAGGAGATAATTTCTTCAATCAATATTGTTCTGCTGCTGAGCGATAAAAATAAATTTCTTAGGGAAATAAAAAAGAAATTTGAATTTGAAATAGAAAATGAAGTAATCTCTGTCAGGGAATATTTTTCTATCCCGGTTAACCTGCATCTTGCGTATACCGAAGACGAGTTTAACAGAACTTTGTTCTTAACAACGGGCTCTGACGCTTTCCTCAGCCGCCTCAATATTGTCCCGGCGAAAGTGAAGGGAGAAACAGAAGAAGATATATTCAAATCTCTGACGGTGCCTTATATAATTCCGGAAATGAGGGAGGGAGAGTATTTTGATATTAAAAAGAAATCCCTGGCTGCTAACTCAGATCTTAGTACTGATGCCTTCAGGGGGCTTCTCCATTTTCATACTGTATACTCGGATGGCAGAAATACTCTTGAAGAAATGATTACTGCTGCTGAAAAAAAGGGGTTCGGGTATGCTGCCGTATGCGATCATAGTAAATCTGCGTTTTATGCTAATGGTCTTTCTGAAGAGAGAATACTGAAACAGAAAGAGGAAGTGGAGAAATTAAACCCTCTTAAACAGGTCCATATTTTTCAGGGAATTGAATCTGATATCTTATCGGACGGAAATCTTGATTATTCAAATCAATTTCTTTCTGCCTTTCATTTTGTGGTCGCCTCAATTCATTCAAGATTCAGTATGGATGAAGAACAAATGACAGCCAGAATTCTGAAGGCTGTTGAAAATCCTTTTACAGATCTTTTAGCCCATCCATCGGGCAGACTGTTATTATCCCGTGATCCTTATAAGTTTAAAGTTAAAAAAGTCATTGATGCCTGCGCCGCAAATGATGTAGCTATAGAGATAAACTCAAACCCGAGAAGACTCGATCTCGATTGGAGATGGATATACTATGCTCGTGAAAAAGGCTGCAGGTTTTCAATAAACCCGGATGCTCATTCAATTAACGAAATCGGTTTGATTAAGTACGGAGTTATTATGGGAAGAAAGGGAGGACTAATGAATTCCGAAGTTATAAACTGTTATGAACTTCCGGAGTTTAAGAAATTTCTGTCCAGAAAAATAAACCGCAAACTTTAGAGGGAAAAATGATGATAACATATGCAGTGAACAATAAAATAGCCCTGATAAAACTGAACCGCCCTGAAAAACGAAATGCTCTCCATCCTGATCTCGTAAAAGAATTCAGGGAAAAGCTTGCAGATGCTGAAAAGGATAGAAATGTAAGTGTGCTTATAATTTCAGGTGAGGGGAAAAGCTTCTGTGCCGGAGCTGATTTATCGTATTTGAATGACCTGAAAGATTATTCCCCGCTGGAAAATGAGGAGGATTCAAAATCGCTTGCTGAATTATTCCTTAATGTTTATAATTTCCCGAAACCTACTATTGCAGCAGTTAACGGGGCTGCCATTGCGGGAGGGTGCGGACTTGCCAGCGTATGCGATGTAATTATCGCTGACAGCCGGCATGCTAAATTCGGCTACTCTGAAGTGAAGATCGGATTTATTCCCGCAATAGTTTCAGTATTTTTAGTCCGGAAAATAGGGGAGGGAAGGGCGAAGCATCTTCTTATGACCGGTGAAATTATTGATGCAGAGAAAGCTTATCAAATGGGACTGGTGAACTACCTGTCGGAAAATGTCCATGCTTTTGCATTCGATCTGGCAAACGAATTATTAAAGAACTCAGATTATAGTATGCAGTTTACTAAAAAAATGATTAAAGATGTTTCAATGCTGCCTGTTGAGGAAGCCGTAGAATACTGTACAGGGTTAAATGTAATCAGCCGGACTTCTGAAGACTTTAAAAACGGATTATCGTCATTCTTAAATAAAAAATAAAGTGTTATGAATACAGATATAAAAAAATATATAAGAACGGTTAAAGACTTTCCGAAACCGGGAATTATGTTCAGGGACATTACAACTCTACTGAAAGAACCTGAGGGATTAAAATCATCTTTCAATGCCCTGCTTGAATTTACGAAAGGTTTGAAGGTTGATAAGGTAGTCGGAATAGAATCGCGCGGTTTTATGCTGGGGGCAATGATTGCCGAAGGTCTGAATGCCGGCTTTGTGCCTATTCGTAAACCGGGAAAACTGCCGGCCGAAACAGTGAAAGAAGAGTACTCACTCGAATACGGTACTGATGCAGTTGAGATCCATAAAGATGCAATAGAACCTGGTGAATCCATATTGCTTCACGATGACCTGCTTGCAACCGGTGGAACAGCAAAAGCCGCTGTAAACCTTATTGAAAAGCTTGGGGGTATTGTCGTGCAGGTTTCGTTTATTATTGAATTAAGTTTTCTCCATGGAAGGGACAAACTTGAGGGTTATGATGTCCGGTCGCTTGTTGAATATGACTGTGAATAAGTACGACTAACTACGCTCTTCCCATCCAAGTGGTGCAAGAACTATTGCAAATTCGCCTTTAAGGATCTTTTCATTTAGAGAATCTAGGATATCTTTCGGGTATCCTCTCCAGGTTTCCTCGAACTTTTTGGTGATTTCCCGGCAGACAACAATCAGTCTTCCCGGCATATATTCATTTAATTCACTTATCAGCTTTTCAATTCTATAGGTAGATTCGTAAAGTACTATCGTTCTGGCTTCTTCAGAAAGTTCCTTCAGTTTTTTTTGCCGTCCTTTTTTCTGAGGAAGAAATCCTTCAAATACGAATGAGTTTGTCGGTAGCCCGCTTAGCGTTAAAGCAGCCGTTACCGCTGAAGGACCCGGTACAGCAACGATATTTATACCTCTTTTAATTGCGGCTGAAATCAGTCTTATCCCGGGGTCTGAAATTGCCGGGGTGCCTGCATCAGAAACTAAAGCACAGCTCTCCCCATCATTTATTCTATTAAGAATATATTCAGATTTCTGAGATTCATTGTTTGCATTGAGAGAGACCAGCTCTTTCTTTATTTCGTAATGATTCAATAAGAAACCGGTGACCCTTGTATCCTCACAGGAAATAAAATCAGCTTCCTTAAAGATTTCCAGCGCCCGTAAAGTAATATCCTTCAGGTTGCCTATAGGGGTACTGACAATATAAAGCGCTGTCTCCATTTAATCCTTTATTTCTGCTGTGAAAATAGGGAAAAGTGATAAAATGTCATACTCCGTAAACATTAATTCGGAGGGCCGGGAGGAGGCTTGTTTCAGGCTTGCTTAATAATTTGAGTATATAATAAAATGGCAGCACTGGAATATCCAACCACTTTAAAATGATAATCCCGCCATACGGCGGGACATCATGCAAGTAGTTAAATTAATATTTTAGTTATTGGTCGTAAGCAAAAATAGAACTTTTTTAATAATTTTCAAGCCCTCAGCCAGGTTCTCTTTTTTAACATTGAGAGGAGGACGGAACCGGATAGATCTTTCACCGCAGCCGAGAATCAGCAGTTTGTGTTTGTAACATTCCTCACGGAATTTATTTCTGATCTCTGCATTAGGAAGATCAAAAGAGCACATTAGCCCAAGTCCCCGTACACTGCTGACGATTGAGGGGTATTCATTCTGGATATCTCTAAGACTTTCCAGGAGGAACCTTCCTGTTATTTCAGCATTTTCTACCAGGTTTTCTTCGTTAATAATTCTCATTATGTGTTTTGATCTGACCATATCGGTGAGGTTTGCGCCCCAGGTGGAATTAATCCTGCTTGATTTGTGGAAACAGTTTTCTTCAACTTCATCTACTCTGTCTGTTGCCATTATTCCGCATACCTGGGCCTTCTTTCCGAACGATATAATATCGGGTTTAACGTAATGATCCGATGCCCAGAATTTGCCCGTAAGGCCGAACCCGGTTTGTACTTCGTCAAATATCAGAAGAATTTCATTTTCATCTGAAATTTCTCTTAGTTTTTCAAAAAACTCTTTTCTGAAGAAATTATCGCCGCCCTCACCCTGAATTGGCTCAAGGATTATAGCAGCAATGTCATCGGGATTATTCTTTATTGCGGTATATATTTCATCAACGGCCTGGTTCTCGATCTGTATTATCTGATGAAGATTATTCTCAATAGGGAACTTAATTTTAGGATTAATTATCCTCGGCCAGTTAAACTTCGGGAAGTATCTGATCTTGTTCGGTTCGGTATTTGTCAGAGATAGTGTGTACCCGCTTCTTCCATGGAAAGCCTGGCGGAAATGGATAATCTGCTGTCCCTTCTCCTCCTTAATACCTTTCATAAAATTCTTCTGTACTTTCCAGTCAAATGCAACCTTTAATCCGTTTTCTACGGCAAGGGCGCCCCCGGCAATAAAAAACAGGTACTTCATATAATCGGGTTTAGCTATCTTTGAAAAAGTATCGACAAATTCAGCCATAAGTACAGTATATATATCCGAGTTGGAAGGTTTGTTTACTGATGCGAATGCAAGCTCTTCCATAACCTCTCTTGAATGAAGCTTCGGATGGTTTAACCCGAGCGGGGAAGAAGCAAAAAATGTAAATAAATCCAGGTAGACATCCCCGGTTCTTTCGTCTACCAGGTGCATACCTTTACTATTTTTTAAATCAAGTACTAATCCGAATCCATCAGCCAGCATATTTCTGGCAATAGTTTCGTGTACTTTATCTGCTGTTATTTTATTTGAATCTTCCAATACCAAACCTTCAGTTTTTTCTGTATTATTCATAAATCCTCCTGAATAATGAGTAGTAGTAAATGTAGAGTTATTTAAGAATTGAAAAGCAGGAATGGTATTAGAACACGTTCTCGAAACGGGATATGAAATAGCTTCTGAGATCGTTGAAGCCTGTTATTTCGCGGTATGTTAAATAAGTGAGCATAATATTACTAACCTTATACCTAAAATTATGGAAAAAGTATTCGATTCGCAATAATCAGGGTTACACTTATTAAATAAAAATCCCGGCTTTTCTGATGAAAAACCGGGATTAGAGAAGGCGTTATGATGATATTTACTTAACCAGCATCATTTTTTTAACCGAATTGAAATCTTTCTTTCCATCAACAGATTTTGCCTGGATTGTATAAATGTACATTCCGGATGACATATTCAAACCGTTGAACTGTATGTCATGATAACCGACTGTTCTGACTTCATCAAGAATAACATCCACTAACTCACCTAGGATATTATATACTGAAATCTTCACACGGCTGTCGAAAGGCAGCGCAAATTTTATCTTTGTTGCAGGATTGAAAGGATTAGGATAGTTCTGGTAGAGAGTGTATTCTTTCGGGGTAAAGTCGACATCAACGTTCAGTATATTAGAATAATTGAATGTCCCGTTGAAGTCAATCTGTTTCAGCCTGTATACAATGACGCCTGATACCGATTGATACCTGAAATCATCTGTATAGGAATATTCAGATTTTTCTGTTGTGGTACCCTTGCCCTTAAGGAACGTAACTTTTTCCCAGCTATCTTTGATCTTTCGTTGTACTTCGAAACCGTTGTTGTTTGTCTCTGTAGCAGTACTCCAAATAATGGTGACTGCTTTCTCTCCCACTTTAGCTGTAAAGGAGGTCAATTCAACAGGAACAGGTGTTGTTGCCTGAGCAATATTGCTGTAGGCAGAGACAGATTCACTGTTATAAGCATAGAGTCTGTAGGTATATGTAGTCAGAGGTTCAACATTTGTATCGAAATAATAAACTTCGTTTGCGAGGGTAGTGTCGATTACTTCGAAAGGATTAACGCTGGTTGTATCTCCGAGTCTTCTTTCAATAACAAACCCGAGTTCATTATTGGAATTATCGGTCCACTCCAGGTAAACCATGTTAGTGTCGCCCGTTGCAGTTAAGCCTGATGGTGCTGCTAAAACAGAAACCACACTATTTTCATATGCACCTATGGTAGGAGGTTCGTTCCTTGGATCTCCCAGAATATCGGTATTGATTCCTGCAATCGTCAAACCTGCTCCGAGCAGCGGGGAAGTGGTTGTGGGGCGATAATCCAGGTTAGATGCAAATTGAGGATCATTGCTGATTGAGTTAGCATCCTGGGACGTAGCAGTCTGCCAATCTATTAGTGTCGTGTAATCAGTTGTTAAATAACGTCCTAAGATTCCTCCTGTCCCGTCAGTATAATAGTCATTATTGTTCAGTTCTAATGTTGTAGCCGTATTATTTGACAGGTATATACCGTAATGAAAACCGGTTCCGGTTCCATTTGACCGGGTGTTGTAAACAGCATTATCATAGACCTTATAAACCGTTGCTGCATCACGTTTTGTTATTCCCGCTGTAGTTCCGCCAGTCACATTAGCGCCGCCTATATAAACAGTATT
>DATFVA010000078.1:0-2254 GCA_035260565.1 Ignavibacteriaceae bacterium
AAAAATAAAATTGTTCACGCTGTTATAGAAATAATTAATATCAGCGCTGAAATTTTCAGCCTGGAAAATTATTCCTGCATCTACCTGGTAATTATGCTCACTCTTTAATTCACTATTTCCTATTTCATATCTTGTAGTTCCTTCGTGGATTCCGTTAGATGCTAATTCTGCAAGGTTAGGAGCCCTATAGCCTGTCGCAAAATTCAGCTTTCCGGTGAAATTCCCGGTAAAATTATAAGAAGCACCAATCGCGCCGTTCAGAACAGAGTACTCATTATCGATCGGCAGCATTTCTGCAGAGAATTCTGTGGCAGGCATCATTTCAGTTTTCACGGTTTTAAAGTCATACCGAAGTCCTGTTTCAACATTCAATTTCTCGAAGTTTTCTTTCAGATAAGTAAACCCGGAATATTCATTCATACCGGCATCAGGAACCAGTATGCGCCCGCCGTCATTTTCGTTATTCTGAATATTACCCTGAGCACCGACAGTCAATTCCAGGCTTTGTGTAAGCTGATGAATCCACTCAAAGTTCGAAGTAAAAGTATTCAATATTATATCAAGTTCACCAGCATCACCTACAGCGGCAACATCCTGCGCCCCTTCCTGTTCCTGCCTGTGATTATTCTGAAAACCCAGATCCAGTTTGAACTTTGATGCACCCGCAAAGAATGTATTTCTTAAGGATATTATATGGTAGTCTATTGTGTGGTGAGGCCCTTCAAATTCACGTTCAAAATGATCCTCGGCAAGATCTTCAGGATTATTGAGGTCAGCTTCTTCAACTACCCCATAAACATTATGGGCAAATATATAATCGAGATTAGAGAAACCCCAGTCATAAAAATAACCGAACATTCCATTAGCATTTAGTGTAAGGAACCTGGTGTTAGGAACCTTATTGTCCTTACCATCGAGATAATCTGCGTGCGACTGACCGCCAACATGCAGCTGCCAGTTAATTTTTTGATTAGCACCTTTAAATCCAAGTTCAGAGTAGGCGCCGAGGGTATTAGAAAAAAGCTTCAGGTTATAATTTCCCAATATCCTTCCGACCGGTGCGCTCCTTTCCGGCAGCAGATTGATTACGCCGCCAATGGCTTCGGCCCCGTACAGCAAAGCTGCAGGCCCTTCAATTACTTCAACTCTGTCAACCCCTACCTCCTCCAGTCCAAAACCATGTTCTTCCTGCCACTGCTGATTGTCAAATCTTACGCCGTTAAGGACAGTTGCTATTCTGTATCCATATAGACCTCTAATGACAGGTTTGGAGATTGCAAGTCCGTTTGACAAAGAACTTATTCCCGGCAGTTCAGCGAGTGTCTGCGTCAGCGTAACCATTCCATTGTACCTTAGATCTTTGGCCGAAGCCACCTCAACTTTATAAGGAACTTTTTCTTTATTTAAAACCGAATTTCCGAGTACCACAACTTCTCCAATTTCCAGCCTGGTTGGTTCCAGTACCGCATTTAATTCATTTTTCCCGCTTTTAATATTTACGTTTTTTACCTCTGTTTTATAACCGACATAACTGAACTGAAGAGTAAAGTTGCCTTCAGGCAGGTTGGTAAAAGAGTAATTGCCATCCATATCCGAAACTACTCCGTGCTGAAGTTCACGGATGAAGATATCAACTGCAGGAAGAACCTCTCCGGTTTTGCCCCCGGTTACGTTACCTGAGAGACTATTTTGAGCATTTACAATAAATGTAAATGCCAGAAAAAACATAATTGTATTAATATAAATTGATTTCATAGATCATTGCCTTGTCTTAAATTGTTAAGCAATTTAAGAACCCATCATCCGGAAGGATGATTATAATTCTTAAATAATGTTTGAGTTATTTTTTTTCAGCTAATGATCTGCATTTTGGGAGGGTGATAAACCCTTTGAGGCGTTACCATGGGTAAGATCAGCAACCCGGCATCGTAAAATTGAAAGGATTCAGAATTACGGTTAATTTTATCCTCCGGGCCCGGGAGATAGTTTTTAAGTAAGTTCTTAAGGATCGAATCGACCAGGTGATCAGGAACGGAAGAAGGATTATCATTTAGTTCATTAAGCGACCGGAAAGCGATATTGAGTTTTGTGTCCTTCTGATCGCTCACACAATAAATAATCGTATCCCCTGCTCTATCTTTTTTATAGATAATATCGAACATTTCATTCTTATACCGGATTTCACGCGAGTTGACGAATTCCGGTTTGTCATCATTTAAACTGAAAACAGTAATATTTTTCGGATTAATACTTT
>DATFVA010000079.1:0-7785 GCA_035260565.1 Ignavibacteriaceae bacterium
AATTTTATTTTCTTTTTGTTTATCACATCTATATGCTCAGGTAACACATACAGTTAACTTCTCACGTGAAGAATTGACACTATCAGATGTTGTCGGAGACGACTCCAACCTCTACACTCAGGTGTCTTACAGTGACCTACAACCTACTGAAGAATTAGCAAATCCAGAGTTACCAGTAAAATATATAAGACTAATCATACCAAACGATCAGAAATTAGCCGAAATAAATTTAAGTTTCGCTGAACGAGATACAATCGGTCTTTCACATTGGATTTATCCAAAGCAGCCTCCTACGCCAACTTCGATTGGGTTTGGGGGATATGAATTCATCGCACCCGATGAGGAGACGTACCGATCTCAAAATCCTTTTCCAATTGATCTTGTCAAGTTATCTTCGGACGGATATTTTGATGGGATAAATCATATAATAAGCCTTGCGGTTTGTCCCGTACAATATTATCCTTTGCAAAATAAATTGATTTTTTATTCTTCAATCCAAATCACCTTAAGTCTTCAGCCATCGAATCCCCCTTTATTGAATGTCATAACAAGAATAGCTTCAAATCAGACAATGTATGATAATGTATTGGAAGAGCAGGCTTCAGGCAGAGTTCCACTTGAAAGATTGGATTAAAAGAGCAAAAAATAGTGGAATAACAATACTGATAACTGCAGCAAAGACAATATTCTCAAACCTGGGCGGAATCCTTAACTATCTGGTTAACAGATCAACTAATGCTTCTCTTGAAAATTTTAACAGAAAACTGAAGTTCTTTCTGGCAACTCTCAGGGGCGTAAATGACAAAGATTTATTCTTTTTCAGACTTATTAAACTTTATGCCTAAATCTTTTGCCACCAAATATGCGGCTGTACCATTTCAAATCTGTTTTTCCTGGTGTTTTAAATTACAGGAATTCAAACAAACTTGAATGTACTTCCTTTATTGTATAATTTTATTTCTTATTATCCTAAGCTTTTATAATCTATATACTTAAACCATTCTAAGGAGAAGGAAGATAATATTATGCCTGTTGAAATAGGAGATACTGCTCCTGAATTTACCCTGAAGAACCAGGATTCGGAGGATATGTCGCTATCCGATTATAAAGGAGAAAATATTGTACTTCTATTCTTTCCATTTGCATTTTCTTCCGTATGCACTAAAGAAATGAGAAGGATGCAGGATGAATTTAATAATAATCTGGACCTGGATGCCCAGGTTATCGGCATAAGTGTAGATAGTCCTTATACTTTAAAAATATTCAGGGATATGAATAAACTAAACTTCAATCTGCTGAGCGATTTCAATAAGGAAGTATCAAGAAAGTATGATTCGCTTTACGAACTTTATAACCCTGAAAAGTATTCCTACAACGGTGTTTCAAAAAGGTCGGCATTTGTTATAGGCAGAGACGGGAAAATAAAATATAAAGAAATTTGTCCCACACCGGGTGATCAGCCCGATTATGATTCAATTAAAAAAACACTGGAGAACGACTGATATGTTTAAAGATTCCGGAAACAATTTAATTAAGTTCAGAGATTTAAATCCATCCGAAGTAAAGCAAATGCTTGAGAATAATAACAGCGCAAGGCTTATTGATGTGAGAGAAGAGTGGGAACATAAGATAGCTCATATTGAAAATTCCAAGCTGATGCCTATGAGTAATTTCATGCAGCATATTAATGAACTGGGCAATGATGATGAGCTTATAATATATTGTCACACTGGTGTAAGGAGCGCAAATGTCTGCAGGTTTCTTGCCGAGAAAGGATTCAAAAATTTAATTAACCTCAAAGGAGGGATCGAAGCATGGTCTGTTGAAGTAGATCCTTCGATTCCCCGCTACTGACAATTCAAACGGAGATTAAAATGGTTGAAGAAGGAATGAAGGCTCCTGATTTTAGTTTGCAAAACCAGGACGGTGAAACTATTTCATTAAAAGATTTTAAGGGGAAGAATATTATTTTGTATTTTTACCCGAAGGATAATACATCCGGCTGTACAAAAGAAGCCTGCAATTTCAGAGATGAGTTCCCGAAATTTAAGAATGTGGATGCAGTCATCCTTGGTGTAAGTCCCGATTCAGTTAAATCGCATAAAAAGTTTGCCGATAAATATGATCTTCCTTTCAATCTGCTGAGCGATGAAGATAGGGATGTGATTGAAACTTACGGAGTCTGGAAAGAAAAAAGTATGTACGGAAGAAAATATATGGGAGTTGAACGAACAACAGTGGTAATTGATGTGAATGGAAAAATCAAAAAGATTTTTCCGAAAGTTAAGGTAGACGGGCATAATGAGGAATTACTCGTCGCGCTTAAAAACTAAGAGGGCTAAATGGTTTATGTAAAAAGGAGAGAAACCTTCAGTGCAGCTCACCGCCTGTATAATCCTTCCTACAGCGATGAAATGAACCTGCAGATATTCGGGAAGTGCAGTAATCCTAACTGGCATGGACATAATTACGTTCTTGAAGTTACTGTTGCAGGCGAACCCGACCCGGCTACGGGTTTTGTGATCGATCTGAAAATCCTGAAGAATATAATAAACGAAAATGTCCTTCAAAAAGTCGATCATAAAAACCTGAATACCGAAACAGACTTTATGAAAGGCATAATCCCTTCGGCTGAAAATATAGCAAAAGCTATTTTTAACGAGCTAAAAGGCAGGCTGCCTTCGGGTAAATTATATTCCATTAAATTGTTTGAGACAGAAAAAAATATTGTTGAATATCGAGGAGAATAATTTGGAGTACGCAAAAGTTCAGAACCTGGTTTCCGAGTTATTAAAAGAAATAGGGGAGGATCCTAAACGGGAAGGTTTGTTAAATACTCCCAAAAGAGTAGCAAAAGCATACGATTTTCTTACATCAGGATATCATCAGAAAATTGAAGAAGTACTGAATAATGCCGTGTTCAATGAAAAATATGATGAAATGGTTTTAGTAAAAAATATAGATTTTTACAGTTTGTGCGAGCACCATATGCTGCCGTTTTACGGTAAGGTTCACGTGGCATATATACCGGATGGAAAGATTGTCGGATTAAGCAAGATACCCAGGATTGTAGATGTTTTTTCAAGGAGACTCCAGGTGCAGGAAAGAATGACCCAGGAGATTGCCGATACATTAGACGAATATCTGAAACCCCAGGGTGTTGCAGTAGTATCTGAAGCATACCATATGTGTATGATGATGCGGGGAGTTGAAAAACAGAACTCTGCGGCCGTTGCCAGTGCAGTGCACGGAGTATTTAAAGAAGATGCACGAACCCGGGCCGAGTTTATGACGCTGATAAGAGGAAAGCTGAGTGATGGCTAAAGATAAAGCTGCAATATGGATAACTGGTGCAAGCAGCGGAATTGGAAGGGCTGCTGCATCCGAATTTGCCAGGGTTGGAAGTAAAGTTTTCGTTTCCGCGAGGAGGGTTACTGAGCTGGAGAGACTGAGCAAGGAGTTAAAAAAGGACAAGCTGTCGGTCGAAATCTATCCCTGTAATGTTGCCTCTTCCGCTAACGTCGATCAGACTGTAAAAAAAATACTTGCGGAAAGCGACATCGATTGTCTTGTAAATAATGCGGGAATTACCTCCTGGAAACTTGCGGAAGAAAACTCCACTAATGAAATTGATGATGTAATTAATACAAACCTTCTCGGTTCCATCTACACTATTAAATATCTCCTGCCTCATTTTATTGAACGGGGAGGAGGGACTATAATTAATATTCTTTCGATAGTAACCAAAAAGATTTTCACTAACAGCAGCGCTTATGCTGCATCGAAGATGGGTCTGCTGGGCTATTCAAATGTTCTGAGGGAGGAAGTACGAAAGCATAAGATCCGGGTAATCAATGTTATACCGGGAACGACTGAAACCCCGATGTGGCCTGCAGCTGTTCGGGAAGAACATTCGGAAAGAATGCTTAATCCCGAAGAGATCGCAAGGGTAATAGTTTCTGCCTACCTTGAAAAGAGCAGTATGGTTACAGAAGAAATTCTTGTAAGGCCGATCGAAGGAGATCTGTGAAAAAGAATTTAGCGAATTATGCGGATTCACGGATTCGAACCGCGGTCTATAAGTTCCCTGAATTTGCATAAACGTAAAGAATATAATGCAATTTTCTAATTTTCCTGCCGCCTCATTTATAGATTTTCTCTCCAATCCCGAATTTATATTAATGAACCGGCAGGGCCGAATGACATCGACCCTGGAGTTTTTTGAATAATATTATGGAAATTAATCACTGTTAAGCGGAGCTCTTTTACCGGAATGCCTTCCCATAGGTCCATTTCCGTCCATCATGCCTCCGCAGCTGCGGTGTCCGCCCATCATCGGCATCTGATCGAATATTTTTTTCTGCTGATCGGTAAGGAGTTCATAGACGTCCATTCTGTGATTAGCCATTGATGCAGCAACCATGTTTCTTGCAGAGTTTAAGTCATTTACAAGATTGAGATAGTCAGAACGGGAATAATTCCCTTTCAGCATGATTTCCTTTACAGCAAGGCGTTTTTTCTGCATATCGGCTCTAAGGTCGATCATTGCTTTCTGATGTTGTATCCGAAGATCTTCAATTTTGGTTTTCTGCTCATCGGTAAGATTTAATTTATCGAACATTCTCCCTTTGAATCTTTCGCCGCGGGACTGATCATTATTCTGGGGATAAAAATTAATTGCTGCTGCAATTATAAAAATTGTTATTATTCCACTTATTAATGATAATTTTTTCAATTTATACTCCGTAATTTTTAATAATATAGATTTTTGCATTTCAGCAGTTTGACATCAGGTATTTCCTTAAGGTTTAAATTATTACAATATTAAACCTTTGAGAATGACTTTTTGTCTAAAAAATGAGTAAAAAACGGAGAAATGGCTGTTCCGAATCCTGATTTTGATCTAATTAAAAGGTTTAATGCCGGTGACGAAGCTGCTTTTAATGATATTGTTAAAAGATATCAGAAAAAAATTTACTGGCACGCCCGCAGGATGACCGGAAACCACCTGGATGCCGATGAAGTAACTCAGGAAGTGCTTATAGCGATGTATGATAATCTTAAGAAATTCAGATTTCAATCGTCATTATATACGTGGATTTACAGGATAACATCTACAAGGACACTTAATTTTTTGAACCGGAATAATGTTAAAAAGCTATTGGGATATGACGAAAGCAATGCCCGGGAACTCAGTTCACAGGAAGATATAATTGAAAATTATGAACAGAGGGAAAAGTTCGCTGAACTTGAACAAAAGCTTCAGAAGCTGCCGGCAAAGCAGCGGGAAGTTTTTATAATGAGAAATTTTGATGATATGAGTTATAAGGAAATTTCCGAGATTACAGGAAGAAGTGAAGGCGGGTTGAAAGCGAATTATTTTCACGCAATAAATAAATTGACGGAGCTTATGGGAAAAAATGAATAAAGGAAAAGAAAATATAATCAGGTATATAGACGGGGAGATGAATGAAGAGGAAAAACTTCAGTTTGAAAAAATGATGACTGAAGATCCCGGGCTTGAGAATGAAACCGGCAGGGTGAGAACTCTGCTTAGTGAAATGAAAGCAAGTGCGGCTCCAGATATCAATGAAACATATTTTATCAATATACTTCCTGAATTTTATTCAAGGAAGAGTAAAAAGAAGAGATTCATTTTTTCCAGGCTTGCATACACTCTGTCAACTGCAGCTGCTGTGATACTCCTGGTATTTTTGATATTTAAACCCGGAACATCAGTTGATTATTCAAACCTTAATGATTTGAGCAAAAGTTTTACAGATAGTGATCTTAATGAAATATTGAACCAGTACGCCGATCAATATTCAATCAGTGAACTCGCAGGATCTGCTACAACGAAGACGGATTCTATTGTAAGTAATCTAATGGCTGATGAACTGGATCTTTCCGGCTCTGCCGAAGGATCTGTAGCGGAAAAATATTTAGATACAGATGAACTTCTCAGTTCAATTGATGAATCTGAGGCAAATGAATTATATTCACAACTAATCAATGAAGATATTATTAAGGGAGAGAAACAATGAAAAAGGCTTTATACCTGTTATTAATTTTAATGCTCATCCCTGCATTATCCTTTGCACAGGACAGAAGAGACCGCAAGGGTCCCAGGGAAAGAATTGAGCAGCTGGAAAAGCTAAAGCTAATTGAGGCCCTCGATATGGATGAACAGACTACACTGAAGTTTTTCGCAAGGAGGAATGAGCTTCACGGTAAAGTTGATATGCTGAATGATTCCCTCGATACAATCACAGATAACCTTGAAACTAAATTCTCAAAAGGAGACGATTCGGGATATAAAGAGCTGGTGAATAAATATCTTTCAACCGAGAAACAGATTGCTTCAGAGCGCACACAGTTTATCAATTCTCTTTATGATATTCTCACAACAGAGCAGGTTGCAAAGCTGATTGTCTTCGAAAAAAGGTTCAGGGAAGAGATCAGGCATATCCTATTTAAAGGCAGGCAGCCGCCCCCCGACATGCGGTAAGGAACAAATCACATCGTTAATAGTAAACAAAAAGTAAGTTAAATAAAAAATTATGCCGGTTTAGGGTTGCTTTTGTTGTATAACGGATATATCTTTTCCACCAAAATTTGCGGAAGTGGTGAAATTGGTATACACGCTATCTTGAGGGGGTAGTGCCTTAATTGGCGTACGGGTTCAAGTCCCGTCTTCCGCACAAGAATTTTAGGAAAAATAAATAAAGGAAGTTATTTATGAAGACTCCAATCAAAGTCTTGACAGGAATGTTTTTAGTTTTACTGATTTCCGTTTCCGCATATGCCCAGGATATGAAACCTGATGCAGGTAAACTATACAACGACGGGAATCAAAAATTAAAAGCGGGTGATTACACTGCAGCAGTCAATAGTTATAACCAGGCTTTAGCGATAGAAAAAGATTACAGGATTTACTACCAGATGGGAATTGCACTTAAAAAGCTTAATAAGCTGGATGAGGCCAAGACTGCTTTTGAACAGAGTCTCCAGCAGAAGTCTGATTTTGAAGCTGCTTATAATGCCCTGGGCGGAGTTTATTTCTCAATGGGAAATTATGAGAAGGCAGTAGAAAATTTTGAGAAAG
This sequence comes from Ignavibacteriaceae bacterium, assembly GCA_035260565.1. Classification (GTDB taxonomy): domain Bacteria; phylum Bacteroidota; class Ignavibacteria; order Ignavibacteriales; family Ignavibacteriaceae; genus DATFVA01. The sequence continues at coordinate 7,106 of DATFVA010000079.1, forward strand.
TTCTGGCTTCCGCACAAAATGCGAATATTAAATCAGCCGTTAAGAAAAACCTTGCCATTGCTTATGCAAAGATGGGCAGTAATGCAATGACTGAAGGGAACTCAAATAAAGCAGTTGATTACCTCCAGAAAGCGGTTAATAATGATAATTACGATGCAGCATATCTCTCTCTGGCAAAATTATATTCCGAGTTAGGCGACTGGGATAAATCAATCTCTGCTGCCGAGAATGCTCTAAAATACCGGTCATCAATCGGCAAAGGCGGTCCCTATTATTATATGGGCGTATCCTATAAAGGCAAAGGCGATACTGAAAAAGCAAAGGATATGTTCAACCAGGCAAAGTCTGACGCAACATATAAGAAAACTGCTGAGTACGAACTCTCATTATTGAAATAAATTAGTAAACAATTGATCTTAATTACCCCCGTTGATGCGGGGGTTTTTTATTTATGGCAAAAATACAACCCTTCCTCAATTCCGCACTTGCTGAAAAAAATTATAATCCGGTTCTTGCCCTGCTTGCTGCGTCTGCTGTATTAAGAAAAGAAAAGACCCTAAGGGAAATCCTGGTCTTCCTTAGAGCAAATAAATTTAATAAAAGAAAAATATACGAAACACTCCTGCAGACATATTTGTTTGCCGGTTATCCTTCTGCCCTGATCTCACTATCTGTTTATT
>DATFVA010000080.1:0-16949 GCA_035260565.1 Ignavibacteriaceae bacterium
TCGATACTTTTTTCATTCCGTTATCACTCCATTCGAAAAACCCGATGACCGTAGACGAGCCCGTATTGGTAGTTGTCATTCAGTGGAAATCACGAAATCTTAAAGGAATACAAAGGACTAGCCGAACAGCGTTCGGCTATACAAAGGTAAACCGTTAAAACGGTTAAAAAGAGATGGAAAGATTTTTCCTTCTCCGGGCTGAAGCCGCGGTGTTAACCTTTATACAGCCTTTTGAGGAGTTCTAGAATTAATTTATGGTGAATAGAAAACCATCAATCAGCTTAAAAGTCAGGCCGGCTTCACAGTTATGTAATGGTTACACTGTGCGGGAATACTTTGTTGTATCTTCTTTGCGTTCTATATAACCATCGAAGTTCATAGCGATATTGCGGATGAGGAGCTTGCCCATTTCCGATACCTTCAGGTGATCATTCTTAATTTCAACCAGTTCATCGGCTTCCATTTCTTTGAGGTTATTTAATCCCCAGGCGAAATAAGTTTTAAAGTTTATACCGAATTTCTTTTCAACCTTTTTGAAATCAAGTTCGAAATCGCACATAAGTCTCATAATTACAAAGCCGCGTATGATATCGTCTTCCGTTAGTCTATAACCTTTAACCACAGGCAGAATTTCTTCATCGATTGCTTTGAAGTATTCCCTTTCGGTTTTGTAGTTCTGTGCATAAATATTTCCGAGCTGACTGATAGCAGTAATTCCCATTGAATACATATCAGCACCGGCATTTGTGCTGTATCCCTGGAAATTCCTGTATAGTTTCTTTTCTCTGAGTGCAACTGCAAGTTCATCATCAGGTTTTGCAAAATGATCCATTCCTATAAATACATAGCCTGCACCGGTAAGTTTTTCAATGGTTGATTTTAAGATGTCCAGCTTAACTTCCGCAGCCGGTATATCTTCAGGATGAATGAGTGCCATATGTTTTTTCATCCAGGGAACATGAGCGTAGTTGAATACTGCAATTCTATCGGGAGAAATGTCTATGATCTTATCGACTGTTGTATTAAATGATTCGACGGTCTGATGCGGGAGTCCGTATATCAGGTCGAGGTTTATACTTGAGAAGCCGAGTTCTCTAATCCATTCAACTGTCTGCCTGGTGATATCTTCAGGCTGGATTCGGTTAACGGCTTTCTGGACCTTGTCATTGAAGTCCTGCACTCCCATACTGATCCTGTTGAAGCTGTTATTCCGCAGCGCTTCAAGGTGTTCTCTTTTCAGATCGCGGGGATCTATTTCACAGCTGTTTTCTGAGTCTTCTTTAAAGTTGAACGACATATTTATATATGATGCAAGATCATTTATTTCATCAGGCGAAAGGTGAGTAGGCGTACCGCCGCCCCAATGGAGCTGAGCAACCTTTCTGTCAGTAAGGATATATGTTCTGAGCATATCGATCTCTTTTTTCACATACCGAAGGTACTCTTTTACCCTGTCGCGGTTGCGGGTTACGATCATATTACAGCCGCAGAAGTAGCATAGCGTATCGCAGAAAGGGATATGATAGTATAACGAAAGATCGGGGAGATTCCCGCCGTAATTAGTCTTTATAATTTCATCAAGATATTCTTCCTGGGTAAAGCTATCGCTGAAATGCGGAGCTGTAGGATAACTGGTATAGCGGGGACCAGGCTTATCGTATTTCTTAAACTTTGTTAAATCTATTTCAAACATATAAAATCTCCTTTGTTTGCATCTTAAAACTCATTCTTTACTTTATCCCTATCTCCCTGCTATGAAAAGACAGGCTTTCTTCTTTGACAATCTGCACAAGAGCTTTTGTTTTTTCAGGATCAGTATTGGGAAGTATTCCGTGACCAAGGTTAAAAATATGTCCTGATCCATTCCCATATGACTCAAGTACTCTTTTTGCTTCACGCCTGATAACCTCTTTCCCGGCAAACAAAACTGTCGGATCGAGGTTTCCCTGTAAAGAGGTACTATCTCCGATTGCTTTTCTTACATCACCAATATCCATCGTCCAGTCGAGCCCGATAACATCAGCCCCGCAGGATGCCAGACCTTTTAAATTAAAATGAACGCCTTTGGCAAAAACAATTACAGGTTCACTATTCCTTTTCAGTTTCGAGATAACTTTTTCGATATATGATAAAGAAAATTCCTTAAAATCGTGTTGAGAAAGAATACCACCCCAGGTATCAAAGATCTGAACAGCATCAACGCCTGCTTCAATCTTTGCCGAAAGGTACTCAGCCACAGCATCGCTAATCTGTTCCAGAATTTTATGTGCCAGTCCGGGATTATTATAAATTAACTTTTTTACGTGGGCGAATGTTTTTGATCCCTTTCCTTCAACCATATAGGTAAGGAGAGTCCAGGGAGAACCGCTAAAGCCTATCAATGGCACTCTTCCATTAAGTTCTTTTTTTGTAAGAGTAACCGCATCGAGCACATATTTAAGGTCTTTTGCCGGGTCGATTATTTTTAACTTCTTCGCAGCTTCGGAATCTCTAACCGGTTCAGGGAAAACCGGTCCTCTTCCTTCATGCATTTCCAGATGCATACCCATAGCTTCCGGTATAACAAGTATATCGGAAAATATTATTGCAGCATCCACCCCGATGATATCAACGGGCTGGATAGTTACTTCAGCAGCAAGTTCGGGAGTCTTACACATTGTAAGGAAATCAGCTTTTTCTCTAACAGCACGGTATTCAGGCAGATACCTTCCTGCCTGTCTCATAATCCATATCGGTGTTCTTTCAACCGGTTCTTTTCTGCAAGCTCTCAGGAACAAATCATTTTTCAGGTTACTCAATTATTCTCCATTTGATAATATTCGACAATCGAATTTACAAGTCCTTCTATGGTATATTCACCGGGTATTATATTTACCTTAACTTTTTTCTTTTCAAGAGCTGCCTTTGTTGTAGGTCCGATTACCGCAACGGCATAATTGCCGAAATATTTTACAGGATCGGCTATATGCTGTATTTCCAGGAAATTTATAAATGTTGATGGACTAGTAAACACAAACAGATCCGGGTTACTCTCTTTCAATTTTTCTTTATATTCGCTTATATTTTCATCAGATGGGAGGCCGATATTATACACAGAAGCGGTCTTTATTTTTGCACCTCTTTTTTTCAGTCCCTCGGGAAGTTCTTCTCTTCCTATAGCAGACCGGGGAATAAAAAATAATTTATCTTTAAGATCATAATCCTCAAGTTCATCTATTACCCCATCGCCGCTGAATTCTTTCGGAATAATATGAACAGGTATATCGTTCTTCCGGCACACGTCTGAAGTTTTACTGCCTACTGCAATTACCTTTATCCTGTTGAAATCGAACTTAAGCGAGAGTTCTTCACATCTTTTAACGAACATCTTTACAGAGTGTGCAGAGGTAAAAATTATGAAATCAATCCTTGATTGCCTGTTGACCACGGCATCAAACTCTTTCCACGAATCCGGGGGGGTAATTTCCAGTGTGGGAAAAGTTAAAACTTCAGCCCCGAGTTTTTGAAAAACTTCGGCCGATTCCTTTGACTGCTCCAGGGTGCGGGTAATTACGATCGTTTTATTTTTAAGCGGGGTAAGGCGGCTGCTGTCGAATCCCGAGAATAATCCGGTTACTACAAACTGGTATGTACGTTCGCGGTCTTTCACCATTTCTTCTTCAGTATACCTTTTCTCGATTCCCCGTGATACAGATCCGTAGATGCTTCCAAGTATCAGATCAACCGCGAAATCCTCTTCTATATCACGGAATAGGTTTTCATTTTTACCCGATTTAATTATTCCCTTCAGCTGATTCTTGAGATCTTTTTCCAGGGTACAGAGTTCAGTGCAGATTTCATTCTCAGCTTTCAGCGATTCTTTCTGGTACATCAGAAAGAACGTTGGGTATTTCATCATAAACATATACGTATGGATGATGAATGAGTGAAGGGAATCTATGCTTGTTCTTTCATCAGCAACTTTATTTTTGAGAGAAGAAATTAAATTCTCCATCCTCTGCTGCATAATCGAAAAATATAATTCTTCTTTCGATGCAAAATAGTTATATACGGTGCCCTTGGCGAGAGATGCAAGTTTTGCAACGTCCTCCATCATTACTTCATGGTAGTTCTTTTGGGAAAACAGAAGCGATGCTGCTTCTATTATTTTTCCTCTCTTCAGGATCTTGCCGCTTTGTCTTTTTTCCTTGATAATCATTTCATCAGTCCGGCTACATTATTCTCCAGGTATCTTTAGAGACTATATCTCCCGAATTGGGATCAATTAACAATATTTCACCATTGCCTCTCATGCCGAAGGAACCCTGAGACTCTTCCAGGGTAGAGAGGATGCTCCATACATACTGGTTATACTTTGGTTCCCATTTAAACTCAACTTTCCAGTCTTTAATTCCCTCACCGAAGTCATTTTCTTTTGCAATCTGAACAGCCTGATCCCTGTTAATATTGAACTGACATTTTTCAGGATTGGACAGGCAATCAGGCAGTCCGGTGACATTTTCTTTATTAACCTGTCCTGTGGTATCAACCGTGAACTTTATTTTTGCATCAACATACATCTTCTCAGGCATTTTAAAAGTATATACCATTTGATATTGTGAGGCAATCTTTTTTGTATTCTGAAAATCCGGTTTGATATATTTATCAAAAAAGTCCTGACCAACTTTAGAGATAATAAACTGATTTGAACTTTTCAGAACCGTGTCAGGAACATTCGATTGTGAATCAGTGCAGCTGCAGGAACATGCAATTAATGTTATCGATACGACCGCAGCCAGACCGGTTATCAGAATTTTACCTGGTATACTAAATTTCATTTCGTCCTCACATTGTTATAGATTTCATCAAGAATTTCTTTTGCCCCTGCTTTTATTAAATCTTTAGCGAGTTCTATGCCGACCTTTTCTGGTTCTTTGCTGCTGCCCCTGATTTTTTTTCTAAACGTCAGGCTTCCATCAACCGACGCAACAAGACCATCAAGGTAGATACCATTTGGTTTAACCTCTGCCAGAGCACCGATAGGGACCTGGCAGCCGCCTTCAAGTTTCCTGAGAAAAGCTCTTTCAGCAAGTACCGCCTTATAGGTTTCTTGATGATGAATTGATTGAAGAATATCGTCAACGAGTTTATTGTCTTCGTGAATTTCGATTCCCAGGGCGCCCTGACCGACGGCGGGCAGAATATCTTCCTTATCAATATAGGAGGATATATATTTTTTGAGATTCAGTCTTTCTATGCCGGCCCGAGCCAATATAATTCCATCCCAGTCCGATACAAGAAACTTTTTGATGCGTGAATTAACATTACCGCGCAGTTCGTGTATTTTAATATCAGGGCGAAGATGAAGCAGCTGTGACCTTCTCCTAAGGGATCCCGTTCCCACCGAACCATTCTCCCTTATAGTGTGAATGGTTATTCCTTTTTTTCTGGCGATCAATACATCTTCAACAGGATGCCTTTTTGAAACGGCTGATAGTTTTAATCCATCGGGAAGCTGAGTCGGAAGATCCTTAAGGCTATGAACTGCAAGGTCTATTTTCCTGCTCAGGAGCTCAACTTCCAGCTCTTTGGTAAAGAGGCTCTTATCACCGATCTTCGACAGAGCGACGTCGAGGATTTTGTCTCCCTTCGTCTTTATGATCCTGATTTCAACAGCAATATTCCTGTTTCTTTTTTCCAGTTCTCTCTTAATAAAGTTTGACTGCCATAAGGCAAGTTCACTGCCTCTTGATCCTATAACAATTTTTTGTTTCAATTTAATTACCCGGATATATTATTTACTATCTTCTTCATTATTATTTTTATCGATACCGAACAGCTCACGGATTATACTTATCCTTGCTGCCATTTCATCTGAGTTTTTGCCTTCACCTGATAGTTTTTTGAGTTCAACCATCGGGTGATGCAATATCTTATTAATTATTCGTTTCGTGATAATATCAAGTTTTTCCTGATCTTCGTCAGTAAAGCGGTTTTTATTCTTATCCACCTCTTCGGCACGTACAATTTCAAAATACTCACGAAGGGACTTTATTGTCGGACCAGCTTCGAGGGAGTTATACCAGCCGATAAGGGATTCAAGTTCTTCCTTAATTATCTTTTCAACCTTCGGAATTTCATCTCTTCTTTTTGCAAGGTTTTGTTCTACTATTATATTTAATGAATCAATATCATGATAAAAAACATAATCTATTTTTTTTGAAGCCGGATCAATATCACGCGGCACAGCGATATCCATTAAAACCATGGATGCATAATTTCTCCGCTTCATTGCGTTTTCAACATCTTCTTTAGATAAGATTAAGCCGGAAGCGCTTGTAGCGCTGATTATAATATCATAATCATATACATAATCTTTAAAGTTGCCGAAAGGAATTATTTTTGCATTAAGCGAGGCGGCCAGTTTCTCTGCACGTTCAATCGTCCGGTTAGTGATTGACAGCCTTCCTATTCCCCTGTCGCGCAGATGTTTCGCTGCTATCTCCCCGGTTTCACCGGCGCCTATTATCAGGGCAGATTTCTTACTCAGGTTTGAGAATATTTTTTCTATAAGCTGTACCGCTGCATAACTGACTGTTACGGCCCCTTCACTTATTAAAGTTTCATTTATCGCCCGCTTGCCGGTTTTTATAGCTGCATCGAAAATCCGTTTAGAGAGAACTCCGGAAAAATTAAGGTCTTCTGCAAGCTGAAATGAATCCTTAACCTGTTTGAAAATCTGGTTATCGCCGATGAGGAGTGAATCGATACCGGCTGCAACTCTGAACAGATGTTCAATTGCTGAGAATGAATGAAATGATTGAAAATTGTCAGCCTTAATATTGAGGAGTGACTTATGCCCGATCAGGACTTTCTCTATCTCCGGCAGAGTAGTCTTTTCAACGGCGAAACCATATATTTCCGTACGGTTGCACGTAGAAATTACCAGGCCTTCCTTAAAAAGACTGCCTTTAATCTTCTCTACCAGTTCAGCAATTTCTTCTTCACTCAGGTGAAGTGCTTCTCTCAGCTCAACCGGGGCCGAACGGTGATTTATTGATATGGCTGATAAATTCATACCGGCTTAATAAAAAGAATGAAAACTCTGTGCTAAAAAGTTAGTAAGCATTGTAGAGGCAATTGCCAGAACAAATCCTATAATGGATAAAGTGACAACCTTTTTGCCCCGCCATTTTCCAAATACTTTGCTCGCAATGCCAATTCCATATAATATCCAGACCATAGAGGTCCCTATTAGTTTAGGATCGGCATAAGAAAAATCAGGGAACGCTTTCGGCAGCCAGATGATGCCTATTATTATCGCGAACGTCAGCAGAATAAATCCAATTACTGCAGAATAGAAACTCAGGACTTCCAGCACTTCCAGGCTGGGAAGCCTGTTAAAAACCAATCCGAACTTGTTCAGTTTTATTTCTTTATACAGGATTAAATAGAGAAAACCGTAGACAGCGGAGATTGTAATAGCTGAATATCCCAGCAATGCACTGAAAACATGAATACCAAGGAGGTTACTTTTTAATACATCTTTTACAGCGACCAGATCCTGGATGAAAAATGAGGATATGAGCTGGAATAGAATAGAAATTATGATGATAAATAAACCAGTTCCCCGGATGTCGGTTAACAGTTCGAGTATGAAATATGAAAAACCGACGGCAAAAGCTAATACAGTAAATATTTCAAAAACGTTTGTTATAGGAGGATGTTCAAAATACAGAGTTCTGAACAGGAGGTAGAACAAATGAAATATTAACGTCAGAAAAAGCAGGAGCCGTTTTGAGTTTGAAAATACTTTGCCCCCCTTCATAAAATCTAAATAATAGAATATGAAAGTTGTTATATAAAGAACAGGGAGCAGAACATTCAGAAAATCTATTAAACCCTTCATAATAATCTCTTATATGACTTACGGGTACAAAATTATGTAATTAATTGACATCAGGCAAGAATAAAATGACTCCCCGGTCAATATATTTGGAGTGTTTCAATTCCCTCCAAGGATCAAAGGTAATCCATCTTTTCCGGATCCTATAACAACAATCTTTGTATTTCCAGAACCAGCCAGTTTTTCTGTTGCCTCTATTCCCTTCCATTTTAATAGCTGTTCACTAATACCTTTGGAAACAATTTCCTGGAAATCTGCTATCCCTTTCGCTTCAATTCTTTTCCGCTCAGCTTCCTGAGTTTCTCTTTGAAGGATAAACTGCATCCGCTGACTCTCCTGTTCTGCTTTTAGTTTTTCTTCAATTGATGAAGTTAATCCCGGCGGTAGAGTTATCTGACGCATAGGCGATGATTCAATGTTTATCCCTCTGGGTCCTACAAGCTTTAACAAATCCGTCTCAATCTGTTTAGAAAGTTGTTCCCGTTCGGCAGTATAAAGTGCCTTTGCATCATACTGTGAGGTCACCCCTCTGACCACGGAGCGAAATTGCGGGACAACAATTCTATCAACGTAATCTTCTCCTACGGTTTTATAAATTTTGTTTGCATTTTCAAAACTCAGACTAAACAAAAGACTCAATTCGAGTTCTATGCTTAAACCTTCTTTAGAAGGAACTGTCATTGTCTCTTTTAATTCCTGTGTACGGGCGTCAAACTTAATAACATTGGCTAAAGGATTCACAAGATTAACACCAGGGTACAAAGTCTTATCGCTGACATTTCCAAAGAAATCGATTACACCTACGTGGCCGGCCGGTATTATCGTCCAACACTGTAAAACAGCAATTAAAGTTGCCACGCTTACGCCTATTAAGGCAAAAAAAGCCTCCTGTTTGGCGTTTCTCTTCCTTGCCCCGAAATAAACTGCAGCCGCAACAGCAGCCGCAAGAATTGCTATTATAAATAACATAATTACTCCTCCTTAATTTCATTATTAAAAGATATGTGAAATATACAGGTACTCTGAAGGAATTGAAATGAACCGGAGGTTAAGATTTAATTTAATCCCCGGGCTGAAGAGGCTGTTTGAAAATTAAACCCGGGAGATAAAAAAGCGTAACTTTATTGAAGTATATTAACATTTTAACGATGCAGGTAAGCGAAACGGCGTTTCGCTTTACATTTTCACACAGCCTTTGAAGTCAGGGGTTAACTGTACCCCGCTCCGCGAGTCATAAATAATTAGTTTAAAAAGTCAGGATATGATTTTTTTTATCAGCTTCAAAGCAGCGGGTTTCTCATTAGTGATAGTAATTGACTTCAATATCCTTTGCCGGGCGACTTCAATAGAATCAGAGGAATCTGCAAAAAGCCGGGCAAGGAGATCGCCTTTAGTTACAGTATCTCCGATTTTACAATTAAAGATAATACCGGATTTGTGGTCAATTTTATCATCTTTAGTCTTTCTGCCTGCTCCAAGTTCAACAGCAGACATGCCTATTTCGTACGTGTTGATTTCAGAGATATAACCTGATTTTCCGGAGACAATGTTCTTTGTATGTTTTGAATGGGGATAACTTTCAGGTTTTTCAATAAATGAGATATCTCCTCCCTGAGCTTTAACCATATCTTTAAATTTATCTAATGCTTTACCTTCAGCTATGAGTGATTCTGCAGTTTTTGTTCCTTCTTCCAAACTTGAAGCTTTTTCAGCGAGGTAGATCATAGCACCTGCTAACTTTATGGTCAGTTTATACAGATCATTCTTTACATCTCCCCGGAGAATATTTATACATTCAACAACCTCCAGCCAGTTTCCTATATGCGTACCCAGGGGCTGGTTCATGTCGGTAATAAAAGCGATTACTTTCTTATTAAAATCCTTAGCAGTATCAACAAGGGATTCAGTTAATTCAACGGCATCTTTCGCAGTTCTCATAAAAGCGCCGGATCCCACCTTTACATCCAGCACCAGGCCGTCTATACCTTCCGCCAACTTTTTGCTCATAATGCTGGCAGTGATCAGGGGAATGGATTCTACAGTTGCAGTGACGTCGCGGAGGGAGTAGATAGCTTTATCAGCAGGTGCGATATCTTTAGTCTGGCCGATCAATACAGCCCCTGTTTTTTTCAGGACCGACTTATATTCGCTTAAACTCAGATCGGTTCTGAACCCGGGGATAGACTCCAGTTTATCCAGAGTTCCACCGGTATGACCCAATCCCCTGCCTGAGATCATCGGTACTTTTACTCCAGCAGCAGCAGCAACCGGAGCCAGTATAAGAGAGGTTTTGTCGCCCACGCCGCCGGTAGAATGTTTATCTATTTTAATTCCAGCTATACTTTTAAGATCGATCACCTTACCGCTGCGGAGCATTGAATCAGTCAGCGCGGAAGTTTCCTCTGTTGTCATCCCGCGAAAGAACACGGCCATAAGGAAGGCCGAGAACTGGTAATCCGGAATTTTATTCCTGGTAAAACTATCTATCATGTATTTAATTTCTTCAGAAGAGAGAGGTTCTCCCTCTCGTTTCTTTCGTATGATTTCAACAGGATTCATAGTAGTTTTATACCTTCGGGAGCATTATTATTTAATTTGTATGCCCTTTTAATATTAATTATTTTTATCGCCTGAAAATTATTTGTTGGAGCAAAGTTACAAAATGAAATTTGAAAGAAGAACTCATACCTGCGGTGAACTTAGAGAAAATAATGCAGGGGAAAATGTTGTCCTGAACGGATGGGTGGATAGAAGAAGAGACCTTGGAGGGTTGATTTTCATCTGGCTGCGCGACCGTTATGGTATTACACAGATCGCATTTGAACCTGAAAACAAAGATGCTTTTGATATAGCCAAGGATATCAGGAATGAGTTTGTACTTTCGGTAGAAGGGGCAGTAAGGATAAGGCCCGCCGATGCTGTAAATACAGAACTTGAAACCGGGCAGGTAGACGTCCTTGTAAAAAAAGTAATTGTGCTCAATGAAGCTGAGACTCCTCCATTTGCAATCAAGGATAATACTGATGCATTCGAAGACCTGAGACTGAAATTCAGATATCTCGACCTGCGGAGACCCGCGCTGCAGAAGAACCTGTTGTTAAGGCACAGGCTTGCACAGATAACCAGGAAATATTTTGATGAAAATAAATTTATTGAGGTAGAGACTCCCGTTTTAATGAAAAGCACTCCCGAAGGAGCGCGTGATTATCTTGTTCCCAGCCGGCTCCATAAAGGAAGATTTTATGCACTGCCACAATCGCCGCAGACTTATAAACAATTATTAATGGTATCAGGGTTCGACAGGTATTTCCAGATTGTAAAATGCTTCAGAGATGAAGACCTGCGGGCAGACCGTCAGCCTGAGTTCACACAGATAGATGTGGAAATGTCTTTCGTGGATCGTGATGATATATTTGAAATGGTTGAAGGATTCATGAAAGTGTTATTCAAAGAGATATGGAATAAAGAGCTGAAGCTTCCTCTTCCCAGGCTTTCTTTTGATGAAGCGATGGAAAAGTATGGAAGCGATAAGCCCGATACACGTTTTGGTCTTGAGCTTAAAACTCTTAACGATGTTTTTGCACAAAGTGAGTTTAAGGTATTCAAAGATCAGATAAATTCCGGCGGAATTATTACCGGGCTGCTGGCCGGAGGCTGTGCGGGCTACTCACGGAATCAGCTGGATACACTAACAGAATACGTTAAAGGACTTGGTGCTGCCGGGCTTGTATGGCTTAAAATTAAAGGCGGTGAAGTTGAAGCCCCTGTTGCGAAATTCTTCTCTGCGGAAGAAAAGAAAAATCTAATTTCCGAAATGAGTGCTGAAGATGGAGATCTGATTCTGATTATCTCAGGTCCCAAAATAAAAAGTCTTACTGTAATGGGCTATCTCAGGTTGGAAATAGCTAAGAGACTGGAGCTAATAAATAAAGATACTGAACCGGCTTTATTATGGACGACAGATTTTCCTCTATTTGAGTGGGATGATGAAACACAAAGATTTTATGCGATGCATCATCCATTTACATCACCCGTTCTCGAAGATATTCAATATATGGAAAGTGATCCCGGACGTGTCAGAGCCCGGGCTTACGATCTCGTTCTAAACGGAACAGAAATAGCCGGCGGAAGCATAAGGATCCATAACACTGAGCTTCAATCAAAGATGTTCAGGTCTCTGGGTATTTCAGAGGAGGAAGCGGATCAAAAGTTCGGTTTTCTTTTGAATGCATTTAAATACGGAGCTCCTCCACACGGCGGTATAGCATTCGGCTTTGATAGAATGATCATGATATTTGCCGGTGAGAGTTCAATCAGGGATGTGATAGCTTTCCCCAAAACAGCCAGCGCCGTCTCACTGATGGATGATTCCCCCTCGGCCGTAAACGAAGACCAGCTCAAAGAACTGCATATAAAGATGAGATAGTTGCCGTTACTATTTTGGCCAATGAAATGTCAGGAAAGGGAGTTATTTGTTTACTCCGCTGACTTTTGCTGGAAGATACAGCTTAAGAGACTAGGTGAAAATTCAATGTAAAATGCATCAGATCTGAACAGGTTCACTTTATAAATCATTTCAAAATTTGACTTTTCTATTATACATTTAAGCTAAACAGCGTTTCGCTCCAGATATTTGCTCAGCCTCTTAAGAAATTTATTAGTTTTATTTTTTATAAAAGAGAAGTCTATAAGATGATCAAAAAAGCTTTTTTCCGGTTTTATGAGGAATTAAATGACTTCCTGCCGGAGGAAAAAAGAAAAGCAAAATTTGAACACAAGTTTATCGATCAGGCATCTATAAAAGATATGATCGAATCACTTGGTGTACCGCATACGGAAATTGATATGATACTGGTAAACGGTGATTCGGTAGATTTCAAGTATATAGTTCAGGATAAAGATGAAATTAGTGTCTACCCGGTTTTTGAATCTCTTGACATTTCAAAAGTTCAGCATCTTAGGAATAAACCTTTAAGGGAACCAAAGTTTGTTGCGGATATTCACCTTGGATCGCTTGCTAAGTATTTAAGGATGTTTGGTTTCGATGTCCTATATAAAAATGATTTTGCAAATGATGAACTGATTGAAGCTTCACTTGAGGAAAAAAGAGCCATCCTTACAAAGGACAGGGAATTATTAAAGAACAACAGGATTATGCATGGATACTGGATCCGTAATAACAGTATTGAGAAACAGGTAAAGGAAGTAATTGAAAGGTTCGATCTTAAAGATAACATAACTGAATTTATGAGATGTCTTGAATGCAACAGTATTCTCATTCCTGTTGAAAAGGATAAAATTGCGGACAAGCTCCCTTCAAAGGTAAGAGAGTGGCAGGAGAATTTCTGGTATTGTGAACAATGCGATAAAATATACTGGAAAGGAACTCATTATGAGAAAATGATTAAATTTATTGAGCAAATAAGGGATGAGCTTTAAGGCACATTTCTTTATCCAGATATCATATATTTGTTTAATCACTTTTTTTAATACTCTCTTACCAGGGGAGACTGAAAACTTAACCGGAATTTAATGGGCTTTATTGTTGTCATAATCATAACATTTGTACTGATCTTTCTGATACAATACTATTTTATCAGGAAGATTTATAGATCAATCCTGACGATATTTTCCAAAGTCTCCAGGGTTGTTCTAAAAAGAGTTTTCAAGATTTTACTTATAATTCTCAATCTTTACCCGTTGTTTCTGCTTGGTGCATATGTTTTTCTTTCGTCCTTAACAGGAGAAGCGAGACCGAATATTCCAGAGAACTGGGCTGTCAATTATTTTCTCCTATATCCGTTCTGGCTCTGGACTTTCCTGGTGGTACAATGCATACTTTTATTTTTCATTTTTGAAATAATCAAATTCATAACTTTCCCGGTATACCGTAAACACAGGGAAAAATATAAACGAATCGAAGCAAAAGCGGTGCTGCTGATACTTGCTTTCTTCATATTATATGTGCCGGTCAGGGTTCTCATTGATTATTATGCAGTGTCAACAAGGATTATTGAATATAAAGATGCTAAACTTCCTGATGCTCTGGATTATTTCAGGATAACTTTTATTTCAGATATCCAGGCAGACGCATATACAGATGCATCCCGGCTCGGGAAATATATAAGGAGGGTGAATGATACTGATCCCGACCTTGTACTTATCGGCGGTGATATGATTACTTCCACTCCTGATTACATTAATGAGGCTGCTGAATATGTGGGGAAAATAAAATCGAAATACGGAGTTTACTCCTGCATTGGCGACCATGATAACTGGGCATACAGGAATGATTATTCACGCAGCCTGAGAGAAGTGAAAGGCGCGATGGATAAATATAATGTTGAAATGTACAATAACAGGAACATAGAGCTAAGGATAAAAAATTCCACTATCGGTATTACCTTTCTGACAAGCACCTATGTAGAACATCTAAAGGAAGATGTACTCGACAGCCTGGTTAATGCACAGAATCACCCTGACCTGAAAATAATGTTAATTCATCAGCCGAATATACTGGCAGTTCAGGAAGCAGCTACTTCCGGTTATAACTTATTTCTCGCAGGGCATACACATGGCGGACAAGTAACTTTTTTATTTCCATTTATAAACCTTACTCCCACACTTATTGAGACAAGGTTCGTTCGAGGTGATTTTCATTTCGGGAATATGCTGATGATAGTAACAAGAGGACTTGGTATGTCACTTGTCCCAATGCGATATAATTCTACTCCAGAGATCACAGTAGTTATTTTAAGAAAAGAATAACAGCAAACCGAAACACTAGGAATTTAACTCTTTGTTATCCGAATTATTTCCATTAAGCATCGACATAAACAATGTCTGTGTCGGATAAGCAAACTCAATACCTTTTTCATCAAAAGATTTATAGACTGCGAAATTTATTGCCTGTTGAGTATCCATATATTTATTATAATCAGGGCTTAAGACGTAATAGACAAATTCGAAGTTAAGGCTGAAATCTCCATACTTTGCAAAATGTCCCCGATCGAACATAACATCAGGCTGGCTTTCAATAATTTGTTTTACCAGGCCGGGTATTTCCTTTACCTGTTCAAGAGTAGTCTGATAAGTAACTCCCAGCTGAAAGACTATTCTTCTTCGTTCCATTCTTTTATAATTATGGATCCTTGAATCAGTAAGGTCTTTATTTGAAAAAACCAGCTGTTCACCGCTAAGGCTTCTAATGCGCGTTGTTTTCAAGCCAATATACTCAACAGCACCAACCTTATCCCCCACTATTATAAAGTCGCCTATTTCAAAAGGGCGATCGAAGAAGATAACGAAATAAGCAAACAGGTCGCCAAGGATAGCCTGAGCGGCCAGTGCGACAGCGATACCACCAATACCAAGTCCTGTAATTACTGCTGACACCTTAAATCCAAGGTTATCAAGGAGAAATACAAGGCCCACCGTCCAGACGATAAAAGCTATTATGGTGGAAATACCTCTCAGCTCTTTTTCACGCGATTCCTTTCCGCCTTTTCTTTTTACATAAGCGCTTAATGAAAAACGTATGACGGAAGAAATAGCCCTGAGCAGGAAGAAAGTAAAAAGAATAACAGCAATTTTATCGATGACACTCATTGCATTCGGATCAACTTTAAGGTATTCGATGGCAAGGTAAAAGGCTCCCAGGTAGAGAAGCGGAACCACGGTTTTTTGTATTCCTCTTATCAGGAAATCATCAAGTTTAGTTTCTGTAGATTCAGCCCATTTTGTTAAGCGTTTTAGGACTATTGTCTTAAATATTTTTATTGCAATTATTCCGATGATGAAAATTGCAATGGCGATAAGATAATTCAGGATAGTATTCCCATAATAAGACTGGTTGAGAAAATTCTGCATTATGTATCTCCTATTTTTTTGCCGAACAAATAAGTTATATAAAGTCTCTGCACTTTGTTGTTACATATCTAACAAATTCTGAATTATAACCATTCAAAAAATAGCAAAAGTTAGCTATCGTTTTTAACGAAAATAAAAAGTTAGAATATAAATAACAGGAGTGTTTAAAAGATAAGAGGTGAAAATATGATCAGAGCCATATAAAATTTTTCAATAAAGTTAATCCCGCCTCACCGGATTTTTCAGGATGGAACTGTACACCAAAGGCATTTTCACGTTCGACCGAGGCGGAGAAGGTTCCACCGTTATTAACGATAGAGGTAGTATATTTATTCTCGGGGAGATAGTAATTTTCAGAAAAATAAAATTCGGTTCCGGAGCTGATTCCTTCAAAAAGCCTTCCCGGTTTAAGAATATCTATCTTCTTCAAGCCTGAATGAGATAAAAGGACCCTCTCATCTTCTATTTTATTAGAATCAACGGGAAAAAGTCCCAAGCACGATAGAGTTTCCCCTGAGGTATGCTCACACATCATTTCGACTCCGAGACCTATTCCCAGTATAGGATTTTTGATCATCCTTAACATCGAGAAAAGGTTCAGAAGATGCAGCTGCCGGATATTCTGCTTTGCTGAACCACTGCCGTAAAGAATTATTTTTTCACTTTTGCAAATTTCGGATTCTGTGCTTGTGATCCGGAATGGCACGTTCAACTGATTCAAAACCTTCGAAAGCTCATTTACCGATGAATCTTCGCAATGAATTAATGATAACATAAAAAGCCAGTTTAATTTTATTACTTATACTTCAATTCCAACAGAATAGTGTCAAAAACTATTCCAGACCAGCCTCAAATTTAATATTAATTTATGATAATAGTAGTAAACTCAGACGTCATAAATACTCCGGAATTAAGGGTAAATTAGGAAGAAACCAATATCGGGGCTGAATTAATTGGTCCGAATTGAGAAGATTGACTTGCCACGACTTTTAAGTCATGGGGGATATTAAAAACGAGAGGATGGCTTTAGCCAAATATAGAATCAAAAGAAAATCTTAATTAAATTTGGCTAAAGCCGGGATTTTATTTTTTATAGAAATCCACGACTTAAAAGTCGTGGCAAGTCAGCTTAAAGAAAAGATTAATATAACTCAATATGCAGAAGACTGATATCGTGGTCTGAATTAATAGGATT
>DATFVA010000081.1:0-7701 GCA_035260565.1 Ignavibacteriaceae bacterium
CTTTTATGTCCTATGGATTCAAATCCATTGAAGAGGCCCTCAATATCGTTTTTCCTTATGCCACAACGTATAATCATTATACCAGGGCATGCTATGATAAGCATCTAAAAAGCGAACTGTACTACGCCCCGGACCAAAAAAAATTGATCCTTGAGGCTATAAACGCATATAAGACGAACCAGTCATGCCAGTTAAAGGATTATCTTATCATTTTTAAAGATAAAAGTATGAAAGAGATAGTTCTCAATTCCAGGGGCTATTTTATTGACAGGCTTCAGGAAAGAATAAATGAAAAACCTATCATCAGGTTCGAAGGTTTATTAAGAGCATTCCAGAAAAGGTTTGAAAAGTTTCACATGCTGAAATATGATCCGATTCCGGTAATTAATGGATGGATTGCATGGTGGATGCTGGTCCCGCTTCCTATCGGTTTCAGCAGACTGTCTTTGTATCTTCAGGAACCCTGTAAAACTTATTTCACCAATTTTAACTGCGGAACTTTACCCCGTCGAATGGATCTTCCCATAAACAGTCCGGAAATGAGAACCTTTATAGTCGAACTGGCAGTAAGATCCCTGCACATTCCCGTTAAATAACTCCTCGCCGCACCGGTATAACTCTGTTGTGTCAGCACTTTAACTCCGCTCTATCACCGCTATAATAACGTCTTCAACAACCCGGTAAATGCAACACATAGATTACAAAACCCAATTTCATATTGTAATTACACCCCTGCTTCAATAAGTTTTATTCAGAATTTTTGGGTCAAGATTTCCAGGGAGGAGTCAGGAAAAGCTTATTAAATCTGTATATAACTTATATAGCAATTAAACAGGAAACTGTAAAATAAATAATAACAGGAGATAAAATGGCTGAGAAAAAACGGAAGACACCACAACTTGATGAATTAGAAAAAGGTGCCTGGCCTAGTTTCGTTAAAGAAATCAAATCAGCAGCCGAGAAAAATCCGATGGCTAATGATCTTCTGGGACAACTTGAACGTTCTTACGAAGAAAAAATCGGTCATTGGAAACACGGTGGTATTGTCGGAGTTCTTGGCTATGGCGGCGGAGTTATCGGAAGATACTCTGATTTACCAGAAGACTTTCCTAATGTCTCTCATTTTCATACGATGCGTATAAATCAGCCTGCAGGCTGGTTCTATACCTCCGATGTATTACGAAAATTGTGCGACATTTGGGAGAAACATGGTTCCGGATTAACAAATATGCATGGTTCTACCGGAGATATTGTTTTCCTCGGAACTAAAACTGATGAACTGGAACCCACTTTCAAAGAATTAACCGAACTTGGATTTGACTTAGGTGGTTCCGGATCGGATGTCAGAACTCCAAGCTGCTGCTGTGGTATGGCACGCTGCGAATGGGCCTGCTATGATACAATGGCGCTGACTCATTTCCTGACAATGCATTATCAGGATGAGCTTCACAGGCCTCCATTTCCATATAAATGGAAATTCAAAATGTCAGGCTGCCCTAATGATTGTGTTGCATCAATTGCACGATCCGATATGTCAATTATCGGAGTCTGGAAAGATGATATCCAGGTTAATAAAGAGGCAATTACAGAATACTCAAAAACCATGGATATTCAAAAAGAGGTGGTTAATAACTGTCCCTCTAAATGTATGGATTGGGATGGCAAGGATATTACAATTGATAACAAATCCTGCGTTAAATGCATGCATTGCATTAACACAATGCCTAAAGCTCTTTCTCCCGGCAAAGAACGTGGTGCCTGTATTCTGATAGGCGCAAAAGCACCTATCGTTGAAGGCGCCTTACTTTCTTCGGTTTTAATTCCTTTCATAAAGCTTGAACCGCCTTATACTGAATTAATCGAATTAGTAGATAAAATTCATGAATTGTGGTCTGAAGAAGGCAAGAACCGTGAAAGAATAGGTGAATTTATACAGAGAGTTGGAATGGGCAATTTCCTCGAAGCAATAGGTGTTGAACCAGTACCTGAAATGGTTGCTCATCCAAGAGAGAATCCGTATGTATTTTATGAAGAATATTTTGAAGAAGAAACCGAAGAAGAATCAGAGGAAGAAGCAGCTGAAATGGCTGAAGAAAAATAAATTGACAATCAGTTAATTTTTAATAAATGAAATTATTTTCAAAGGAATAAAAAAATGGCTGAAGAGAAACAGAAAAGAATAACGGATATCGGTCCGCCCCATTATGAGAAGTTTTTGCCTCCGGTTATTAAAGAAAACTATGGTAAATGGAAATATCATGAAATTCTTAAACCGGGTGTTATCGTGCATGTATCGGAAACAGGGGCAAGGCTGTACTCAGTTCGTGCAGCTTCTCCCAGACTTCTTAGTATCGATAAAATACGGATATATGCTGACCTGGCCGATAAATACTGTGAAGGCTACCTTAGATTTACAAGCCGCCACAATGTTGAGTTTTTGCTGACAGATGAGAATAATATTGATCCTCTGATAGAAGATTTGAAAGCAATTGGTCACCCGGTTGGTGGTATGGGAAATTCAATTTCGAGCATCGTTCACACTCAGGGATGGGTCCACTGTCACTCTGCCGCAACAGATGCATCTGGAATTGTTAAATCAGTTATGGACGAACTGATTGAATATTTCACCGAGATGAAATTACCGGCAAAATTAAGGATCGCATTAGCATGCTGCCTCAATATGTGCGGTGCTGTTCATTGTTCAGATATAGCTATTCTGGGAATTCACAGAAGACCGCCTAAAGTTAACCGCGATAACCTGAAAGCAATGTGCGAGATACCATCTGTTGTATCTGCCTGTCCTACCGCAGCAATTAAACCTGCAATATTTGACGGAAAACCTTCAGTGGAAGTAATTGAGGAAAAATGCATGTTCTGTGCAAACTGTTATACTGTTTGTCCGGCTATGCCATTGAATGATCCGTTAAATGATGGTGTTTCAATTTGGGTTGGTGGTAAAGTTTCTAACGCGAGAAGCGAACCAATGTTCTCCAAACTGGCGATTCCGTTTATACCCAACAATCCGCCGCGCTGGCCCGAAGTGGTTGATGCAGTAAGAAACCTGGTAGAAGTATGGGCTAAAGATGCAAATCCTCACGAAAGAATGGGTGAGTGGATTAACCGGATCGGCTGGCCAAGGTTCTTCCGTATGACAGGTATTCCTTTCCAGAAGGAGCATATTGATGATTTCAAGCATGCCGGCTTAACATTTAAACGATCAGTCCACCTTACATATTAAGAGGAGGTTTTTATGGCTGAGCAAGTAAAAGTTGATGAAGTTTCTGACGCTATGTTCAGAATGATAAAAGACAGCATGGGTCAGAAAAAGTGGAAAGCTACCGATCTTACCAAAGCCGTACTGGAATTATATGGCGATAGGTGCGATAAAATGATGGCGAAATCTGCAATCAGAGAATTGATTGAGAGCGGCAAATGTGTCTACACTTATTTTGGCGGCAGCTTTATCGAAATTCCGCACAAAGAAGGCGCTGAAAATTAAAAAGAGGTAAAAAATATCAAAAGGGGTTAAAGGTATAGGGTTTAAGACGGCATAGGTTTTTAGCTATTCGTCTTATCCCTTTTACCGGATTTATTTAAATGGATTAGAGAATAATGAACAGGAATAACTATCCTAGAATTATTATTAGCGGCCTTTCGGGAGATTCAGGTAAAACTATTGTTTCCTGTGGACTCATTACTTCGCTTAAAACCCGCGGCTTAGAAGTTTCAGCTTTTAAAAAAGGTCCCGATTATATAGATGCTGCCTGGTTGAGCCTGTCATCAGGTAAACCGGCAAGAAATCTCGACAGCTTTATGATGGGATTTCCTAAAGTTAAAGAATCATTTCTGAATAAAGGCGATAAGAACGGGGTAAATATTATTGAGGGGAATAGAGGGCTATTCGATGGGGTTGACGGTAAAGGTACACATAGTACCGCAGAGTTAGCCAGGTTTCTTCATTCTCCTGTTATAATCGTTCAGGATGTTTCAAAAGTTACCCGGACTGCAGCTGCGTCTATTTTAGGATGCTTAAATCTTGATCCGGAAATTAAAATTGAAGGTGTAATCCTTAACCGTACGGCAGGGGACAGGCACATAAAAATTGTTAAAGAAGCAATAGAGGGAGAAACAGGTATCCCTGTTTTAGGAGCGGTTCCAAAA
This sequence comes from Ignavibacteriaceae bacterium, assembly GCA_035260565.1. Taxonomy (GTDB): domain Bacteria; phylum Bacteroidota; class Ignavibacteria; order Ignavibacteriales; family Ignavibacteriaceae; genus DATFVA01. Next base: position 4,162 of record DATFVA010000081.1, read on the forward strand.
CTCCCTGATAGATTGTCATTTCCTTCGAGGCACCTCGGTTTAATTATGCCTGATGAGCTTGAGGGTAAAACCGGCATTTTATCGGAATTAAAATATCTTATTGAAGAAAATGTTGATGTTTCTAAAATACTTGAACTGATAAATAATGCCCCTGGAATCGAGTCTCTTCCCTGGATAGATCCAATCAGTCAATCAGGGGTTTCCGGAACAGGGAAGAAGAAAGAAACAGTGAGTATAGGATATTTTAAGGATAATTCATTTTCTTTTTATTATCCTGAAAACCTGGAAATGCTAGCCCGGGCTGGTGCTGAATTAATACCGCTTTCATCAACAAATCTGGATAATTCTGTATTACTGCAAAACCCTGAAATCCTTGATGCAGTTTATATTGGCGGCGGGTTCCCCGAAATAAACCTTGATGACCTTGCTGCAAATAAAAAATTATCGCAGGTTTTAAAAACTCTTGTTGAAGAGGGACTGCCGGTCTATGCTGAATGCGGCGGACTAATGTACCTTGCAAAAAAAGTGATCTGGAAAGAAAAAGAATATCACCTTGCCGGAATTTTACCTGTAGAAATTCAAATGCATAGTAAGCCTCAAGGTCATGGATATACCGAAGCAATAGTCGACCGGGAAAATCCTTTCTTTGAAAAGGGTACTGTGTTAAAGGGACATGAGTTTCATTATTCTCAGATTTATGAATTTACTCCCGATACAAAAACTTCGCTTAAAATGATACGGGGAAAGGGGAGTATTGATAACAGGGATGGGCTTGTATATAAAAATGTTTTTGCCAGTTATATCCATATACATGCACTTGCCGCTCCTGAATGGGTCGATGGAATGATAAGCTGTTCAAAAAAGTACAAACAACTAAAAAACAAAAAAATGTTAATTGAAGGATAATGCAATGCCCAAACAAAAAGAATTAAATGAAAAATTAGTCGATACTCTAAGAGCGTGGCAGGTAGTTGAAGATGAATCCGTAAGATCAACTTCAGAAATAATTGCCAGAACAAAAAATCCCGTCGTTAAACAAATAATGGAAATAATCCGACAGGATTCTGCAATGCATAAAAAGGTTCAGCAATTATTAATAGATAATTTTGAAAAAGAAGCATTCAACCTGATGCCTGAAGAATTAGCTGATGTCTGGAACCTTGTAGAGAAACATATCGAACTTGAAAAAGAGACAATAAGACTGGCTGAGGAATCCCGGCGGAATACTAAAAATTTTGTTGTCAGGTATTTACTTGGATACCTTATGACAGATGAACAAAAACATAATTTAATATTACAGCAAATGGAAGATATCAAGTCCGGCATATATCCTTATGCATAGACTTGCCTTAAAATGAAAATGATTATAAATGGAGTTCATTAAATGGCCAAGATTGTAAAAAAAGCAAAAAAACCGTTAGGCGGGTTAAGATCTCACTCAGCAGGCGGCTCATCGGTCGAATCTTCTCCCCTTCGGCCTCTGCAGGTTCCTAAAACTCCTCCATGCTCAAACGGATGTCCAAATGAGACTGATATAAGAGAATTCTTGACTGCTATCAGCTGGTCTGATGATAATGGAGGCAGTCACGCAGAGGCTTTTGAAAAAGCTTGGGGAATTTTAACCGAGAAAAATCCCTTTCCTTCAACGTGCGGCAGAGTTTGTCCTCACCCCTGTGAGGGTAATTGCAACAGAACATATAAAGAGAGTGCGGTAAGCATCAACAATCTCGAAAGATTTGTCGGCGATTTTGCTCTTCAAAATGATTTTCAGCTTAAAAAATTAACTGAGGAAAAATATGCTCAGAAAGTTGCAGTAATCGGCTCAGGCCCTGCAGGACTTTCTTGTGCATACCAGCTTGCAAGAAGAGGATATGCTGTTACGGTTTTTGAAGCATTCAACAAGCCGGGCGGAATGTTAAGGTACGGAATTCCTGATTACAGGCTTCCACAGGATATTTTGGATAAGGAAATTAAAAGAATAGAGAACCTCGGAGTTGAAATTAAGTGCAGCAAAATAATAGGCAAAGATATCGCTTACGAGGATCTCCAAAATAATTATGACGCAATTTTCGTGGGAATTGGTGCACATAAAGGTAAGCTGCTGGGTGTTCCAAATGAAAATGCTTCAAATGTATTAACAGGTACGGAGTTTCTTAACAAAATAAATAGCGGGGAAAGGGTAGAAGTTGGAGATAAAGTGCTTGTAATTGGCGGAGGTGATACAGCTATAGATGCTGCAAGGGTTTCAAGGCGTTTAGGGGCTGAAGTGACCATTGTATATAGAAGAACAAGAAATGAAATGCCTGCAATCGAAGAAGAAATAGTAGGAGCTGAGGAAGAAGGTGTTAAACTTGAGTTTCTTGCTGCACCTATTGAATTTGAAAAAGACGGGGACATAGTCACCAAAATGAAATGTCAGAAAATGGAATTGGGTGAACCTGATAATTCGGGAAGAAGAAGACCTGTCCCTATACCCGATTCATATTTTACTCTGGAAGCATCCCTTGTTATAGCAGCAATCAGCCAGGAGCCTGATTTTACCGGCATGGATAATCTGCACGAGGGTAAGGACTGGATTAAGGCCGATGCGAACGGAGAAACTAATATCCAGAACACATACGCAGGCGGCGACGCCCTGGAACTTGGATTAGTTACTATTGCAGTTTTTAATGGAAGAAAAGCTGCAGAAGCTATACATAACAGGTTTCAGAATATACAGCCGGAAAAAGTTGTTAAACCTCCGGTTATTACTCACGATAAAATTATTTTAAGCTATTATGAAAGCAAGTTGAGAAATGAACCATTTCAGCTTCCTCCTTCAGAAAGATTAAAAGACTTGAATCTCGAGATCAGATCCGCATTGACTGAAGAGCAGGTGCTTGAAGAAGCCAAAAGGTGTATGAGCTGTGGTTCATGTTTCGATTGTGGTTCGTGCTGGAGTTATTGTCAGGACCAGGCTATTGTAAAACCGGTTATTAAACATCAAAGTTACAAATTTAAGCTGGACTTCTGTAACGGGTGTAAAAAATGTGCGGAAAATTGTCCATGCGGTTATATCGAAATGAATTAATTAATCAATTAATGAATAATCATCATAAACAATCAATAGGATAAAATTATGCCAACTTTTGAATTTCAGGAATTGAAAATAGAAGTCGATGAAGATGGCTTCATATTAAAACCGGAAGAATGGACTGAAGAAATTGCAAAGGCATTAGCTTCAACAGAAGACGTTCAGGTTATGTCAGAGAATCATTGGAAGATTATCTTTTATCTCCGCGATTACTATAAAAAATATGGTATTGCTCCGATGATCCGTAAACTTTGCAAAGAAACAGGTTTTTCATTAAAAGAAATCTATGAATTGTTTCCGTCGGGTCCGGCAAAAGGCGCCTGTAAAGTTGCAGGCCTTACCAAACCCACTGGCTGCGTATAAAGGTTTCTGTATCCGTTTTTTAATTTCCTGTCGATTGAAAAGTTCAATTGACAGGAAATTATTATGGAGTGTAAGCATTTGAGCTATTTACTAAAGATGGAAAT
>DATFVA010000082.1:0-3779 GCA_035260565.1 Ignavibacteriaceae bacterium
TGCCGCAGTAGACACTTCAGGAAAAGCAATTTATGGTGAAGTGCCCGGAAAATTTTTATTGGGTATGCATATGAATATAGAGCTGGAAGATGTCAATCAACCGCAGCGTACAAAGCTGATAATGGAGCTCAAGCCCGATCACTCATTTGCATATTGTATGCAGCCCGGAGAATACAGAGTTAAACAGATTACCTGGGAGAACGAGAATAAAGATGTTTTGGAAAGTGTGGATCTGCCGGAGATAACCTTAACTATTGATACGGGTAAAGTAAACTACCTGGGCGAAATTTATATTGATACAAAAAAGCCGGGCGATCCCGGTACGCTCAGCATTCCCTACAAAAGCTGGAACAGGGATAATGCTGCGGCTGCCGGATGGATTTTCGGCCTGGCAGGCTCAGTGGTGTATTCGCTGACAAATAGTATGGGCGATGCTGAGGCAGTAAAAGTAATGGACCTTGAGACTGATGAAAACTTTGCACCGCAGGCAGGGTACCAAATAATACCAGTGACCCTGCATATAAAGGCTGCTAAGGACGATCAAATAAAAACTGAATGACCATCGGGTGACTTTATGATTTATTACGCATTTTCCTGTTCGATAGGGAGAAGTTGTATGCGGCCATTAATCTTATAAGTTAATCCCATAATAATTCCGAACAGCATATACATCCCGATAAATGCAATTATATACGGGAACCCTTCGTGAGCCATAAAATAACCAGGCGCCGGTATATAATAAGGAATGACAGGACTGATTACCGGGAACAGACCGTACAGAAATCCTGATATGAATGTATGCAGTACACCAATCTTCAATCCTGCCTGCCAGCCGGTCTTCCGGGTGCCGAGTTCAAAAAAGAAAGCATATACAATACCGAAAACCATTCCGAGAAAGACGTGAATACCGAATCCGATCCACCACATTCCAGGTGAAGGCATTCCCCCGAATATTGTACCCAGGATCATCTCAAGATCGATATGCATTCCCAGGTATCTTAAAATTAGATTATAAAAAGTTACTGCAACCGCACCGATTGCTCCGCCTATTATTGCTCGACGAATATTCATCCCGGCTCCGTTTATTTCATTGTATACTAATAAAGAATTTCGGGGTAAAGAGGGGTTAGGGGAATCACAGGTTAAAGAGGGAAGAAACCGGACAAGTGAATGAACACCGAATAACTATACACGGAAACCCCATAGTATCCGTCAATCCATTATAATTACGCCAAAATAAAAAAGGGGAGCTTCAAAATAAGCTCCCCGTATATTCTCCAACAACTGTATCTTTTATGAAACGGCTGCAGATGTATGTGCTGTTATTTTACCAGGTTCATCTTTTTGACAAGATGAGTATTGTTTGCTTTCAGTTCATAGAAATAAGTTCCCGATGCCAGGTTTTGTGCATTGAACTCAACAGAATGCTGTCCTGCCGTGAAATTGCCGTTCACAAGAGTCCTGATCTTTCTACCGAGTACATTATATATATTAATCGTTACGCGATCATTCCTGCTGAGATTAAAGTTTATAGTTGTTGAAGGATTGAAAGGATTCGGATAATTCTGATCGAGCGCGAATTCAGCAGGGGAACTATTAGCCGAAGGATCAGCCGATGTTGCCTGATCCGCAGTTAGAATTACGAAGTTCTGTACGAGGGGACTGGAGAACGTCACCGTATTATTCTGCGGGTCTACAACTGCACCTGAATATGTATTCCAGGTTGAATTCTGAGCATCATAGTACCTGACCTGAATTGTCGATTCATCAACATTAAATCCGGCTGCCTGTATATCATTATAATGCAGCTGATAGTTAGCATCAGAATTTAACTCCATACCATAACCGCTATTGCCTCCGTGGTGCATTCCGTTCATACCATTAGGAAGATACATATCTATTTCGTAAGCAGCGAAAGCATTTTCGTTTCCTGCGCCGGGAAACTGCTGATAAGAAGTTTCAAAGATCTGGCAGTATATTGAATCGGACATCATTCGGCCGCCGGGACCTCCCATCTGCCACCAATCCGGGTTCACCTGCATCCAGTCCGAATTATCAAAAGGAGTGGGCACATTAACCGGGCTGGTCATATAGCGGTGTATCCAGCTGCCGCCGAAGCCCTGACAGAATAAAGTGGAGTCTCTCCATTCAAGTCCGTTTATCTCATAGACTACAACCATAGGCAGAAATTCTCTCTCAATCTCACCTCCGGTTATCGTAACCTGGTCGCCATTTGAAGGACGAACAGCTCCCGATTCGGGTTCATACCACCAGGGACCGAAATTAAGCATATAGTCCGGTATACTGTCATTATTGGTGTCGAGGTAATACATTGCCATCATAAATGTGCTGTCAACAATTGCTGTCCCTGAAAGATTAACCGTCTGCAGCGAATCAAACGTCCATCCGAAACCGCTTCCTCCGCATCCTCCGCCGTTATGAGAGTAATAACCCATAAAGTTCCAGAAAGAATCGAACGGGTCGCGCCAGAACTCACCGTTAACCTGGTAGACAATCAGCATCTGGTAAGACATCATATTCTCAACAAGACCTCCTGTAATAGTAACCTGGTCGCCGTCCTGCGGTCTTACAGCATCACTGCTGTCGGGTTCATACCACCATGGACCAAAGTTCAGCATATAATCGGGTGTCCCATCATTGTTCTCATCGAGGTAATACATTGCGTGCATCATAGTTGTATCTACTATGGCCGTCCCGGTTACTGTAACAGTTTCAATTGAATCGGGATCAATAAATCCGCCTCCGCCGCCCATCTGTGCAAATACAGCGAAGGTAGGGAACAGGATCATTAATAAAATATACAGTTTAAATTTTCTCATCATTACTCCTTTAAAAGATTTATTTATCAGTCTGATATCAAAAATCAAATGAGGATACATCAGATAAGAAGTACTTCGGCATCGACAATATTTATTGAAACCGGCGGGAATTCTGAAGTATATGCAGTACTGCAATTGTGATCATTTGAGGCAGTTAGTGAGCCGCCTGTGAACATGCAGCATGTTGCGGTAAAAGAGTTTAGATCTGTAGCAGGAGAGATATATTCGCTGCTGCTCAGGTTGACTGAACAACTGCAGTGACTGAGGTAGTTTGTGAGTTTGTCTGCATGCTCTGGAGTATGGGTCAAGGAGAGCATGCCTGCCGGGCAGCAGCGATTGAATATATTCTCATTTCGTATTTTTCCATCCGTCTCCGTACAGCTGATCATAAAAAACGGCCCTATATTGAGGGAGATAAAAAATAAAAGGACGGAAATCTTTATGGTCTTGGTTTTTATCATCAATTATGGCCGTCCCAATACTATGCCATCTTCAGAAACCACAATTTAGTGCAAAAAAGGAGAGGGATGACGAGGTAGTTTCAAAGTTTAGAAACTAATTCTAATAGTTAAGAATGAGAAATTGATGCTTGTTAACAATTAAGCAGCAGGGAGCTGCATTGCGGGCGGAATCTCAGGTCGGGAGAGCTGAGCTACGTACCTGCTTGCGACGGACTGCATTGAAGCGGGCGCGTAACTCAGTTCTCTGAACTGAGGGAAAAAGAAGTGTGGGGGTTCTGTGATGCCGCAAATGAGAAGATGAGAAGATGAGAAGATAAGAAGATGAGAAGATGAGAAGATGAGAAGATGAGAAGTAAGAAGGGGGAAGGACAAGGGACAAGAAAAAAGATCAAAGGAGGAAGGAACAAGGGACAAGAAAAAAGATAAAGGGAACAAGGGAGAAGTAAGAAGTAAGAAGTAAGAAGTAAGGAGTAAGGAG
>DATFVA010000083.1:0-6180 GCA_035260565.1 Ignavibacteriaceae bacterium
TTTTGTAGGACCCGTTGTCTGATAAACATCTGCAAACTGCTGAAGTTCAATCAGTTCGCCTCTATTATTCATAAAAGAGAGGTTACTGACGTCTGATATTCTTGAGCGGTCGAATTTATCAAGTGCTATTCTTAAATCATAGTCATCATTACCATCCCTGAATTTCGAGTCATCATCGCCGCTGAGAGCAACCCTTAAAGCTGATCCGACTTCTGCAACATTAAGTCCTAGTTCTGCCATTTTAGCCCTATCAATGTCGATCCTTGTTTCAGGCTTTCCTTCTTCAGAGGATAACCTAACATCTGCAGTACCAGGAATTTTCTTGAGGGTGGAGACAAGAATATCTGCACCTTGCTGAACAACTTCCCTGTTAGGGCCGGATACGATTAACTGAATAGGAGTCTGGTTGGCGGTTCCGAAAATCCCAATAGGATTAACTCTGGCTTTAACGCCGGGAATCTTCATTGCCTCTCTTTTGATAATATCACCAATATCATCAGTGGATTTTTTGCGCTGATCTTTTGGCATTAAAGCAACATCTATTTCAGATGCGTTATTGGAAGACTGTCCCAGCAGTCCTTCATTTGATGCGCCAACAGTAACGAAAGTGTTTTTAACTTCAGGCAGGCCGTTAATATATTTTTCGACTTTCTGAGTAAGGTAGTTAGTATTTTCAATAGATGACCCGGAAGGCATTTCAAGAATAACGGCAAACTCACCGCGGTCTGATTGAGTAATAAATTCACTCCCGATAAACCCTGCCGGAATAAGCATGAATGAAGCGATGAATAATACTATGGTAATTACGATGACTTTCCATCGGTTATTGAGAGCCCAACTTAAAACACCGAGATAATGATCTACTACCTTATTAAAAGTATTCTCAAACCAGACTGCAAACTTTCCGATGATGGTCTTATTTGTCAGCCTTTCAAGTTTCCCGATCCTTGATGCAAGAAGAGGGGTAACCGTGAATGAGACATAAAGAGAAATAAGAGTTGAAATAACAACTACAACTGCAAACTGGCGGATAATGTTGCCAACCAGTCCGCCTGTTAAGGCAAGAGGAACGAATACCACCACGTCAACCATTGTAATAGCAAGGGCGGCAAAGCCGATTTCATTCCTTCCTTTTAATGCTGCATCTTTTTTATTCTCACCTTTTTCAAGGTGATGATGGATATTCTCAAGGACCACTATTGAATCATCGACAAGGATACCAACTACAAGCGAGAGTCCGAGCAGCGTCATCAGGTTCAGTGTAAATCCGAATGCATACATAACTATAAAGGTAGATACCATCGAGGCCGGGATTGCAAGCATAACTATGAATGAATCACGCATGCTATGCAGGAACAAGAGCATTACAATTGCTACAAGCACAACAGCGAGCATCAGATCAAACTTGACTCCATCAGCGGCATCTATAGTAAACTGCGAGCCGTCCTGTGCAATATTAAAGACAACGTTCTGAGTTTTATAATCGGATTCCATTTTTGCAACTTCGGCACGAACAAGTTTACTAACCTCTACAGCATTGGCATCAGTTTGTTTCTGGACCAGAACCCCCACGGAAGGAACATTATTAGTTCTGTTAAGCATAGCCATATCTTTAGTCCCGTCATAAACTTCCGCAACATCATCGAGATGAATATCGCTTCCGTCTTTTGTCCGGGCTACAACGAGATTTTTCAATGCATCGATAGAACTAAATTTTCCTGCAATTCTGACGATCAGCTGTTCCCTGCTGTCTTCCACCTTGCCTGTAGGAAAATCAAGGTTAGACGACTTAATTGCCTGTGTAACCTGGAGGATCGATAAACCGTATCCCTTAAGCTTATCTGCATTAAGGTTAACCCTTATTTCTCTTTCATCGCCGCCGACGAGGGTAATTTGTCCCACACCGGGAATTTTTGCCAGCCTGGGCTGAATTCTGTCTTTTATGAATTGATAGAATTCTGTTGACGGCATACTGCTGGTTACGCCCATTCTAAGAACCGGGATCTCATCGAGTGCAAACTTGGAGATCGTCGGAGGCTTGGCATCATCAGGCAGCAAGGGAAGTATTTCATTTACTTTCCTCTGGGCATTCTGCAATGCGACATCAACGTCTGCCGACTGTTTGAACTGGATCATGACAAAGGAGATACCTTCAGACGATGTTGAATTTACGTTATCGATCTCATCCAGTGTAGAGATTGCATCTTCAACAGGCTTAGTTACAGAAGTTTCAACCTCATTGGGTGAAGCACCGGGATAAACCGTTGCAATAGTAATAACAGGCGGAGTTATTTTAGGCAGCAGTTCATAGTCAAGCTGGGTATAACTATATATGCCGAGCACCGTAAGAGCTGCAAATATTACAACGATAAGCGTAGGTCTTTTTATTGCGAGTTCAGTTATTGTCATCTTAATCTCCTAATCCTTGTTTATAATATAAACAGCGGTATTCTCTTCAAGGTTATTCTGTCCGTTAACTACCACCTCATCACCGGCTTTCAGTCCATCTATAACTTCAAGGCGTGTATCGTAAGTACTGCCCACGGTAACGTTTCTTAAATGTACAATCCCGTTCTCTACGACAAATACGCGGGGATCTTTGATACTGCCGAGCAAAGCATCGCGGGAAACGACCAATTTTGGTTCGCTGGTTTTTGAAACAAAGGTTACCTTTCCGAACATTCCCGATTTTAGAGGATGTTCACGGCTGTTGACAAGCGAAACTTCAACTGCATAGTTATGCGCCTGATCCCCTTTATCGCTTATAGTTGCAACCGTCCCTGCAAACATTACTCCCGGGTATACATCAGTAGTTACCGTAACCTTATCACCTTTCTCAAGAGAGAAAACATCTTTCTCCGCCACACCGATTTTAACTTTAAGCCTTGATATATCAACTATGTTTGCCACCGGCGTATTTTTATTCACATAGGTTCCCATATCAACATTGCGTGCTGTTACAACGCCTGAAATTGGAGCAGTTATTTTTGTATTCTCATACTCCTTTTTAGCGGCAACATACTGGGACTGAGCATTATAATATGCAAGTTTTGCCTGTTCGTACTGAACATCGGAAACCGATTTATTTTTATATAGAACATCATACCTCTCAAAATCTTTTTTAGATTTTTCAAAGTTAACCTGAGCTGTTTCATAAGCGCTCTTTTTAAGTTCATCATCGAGCTGAGCAATAAGAGCTCCGGCAGGTTTATAATCCCCTACATTTGCGAAGATCCCGGTTACCTTTCCCTGAGCCTCAGAGATAACCTGGACATCATTCTCACCCACTATCGTTCCCACAAGTTCGATATTATGAGATACTTCCTTTTTTTCAACAGTAGATACTGTAACAGGAAAGGTACTGATTTTATCATTCCTTGCTTTTGCTTCAAGCTGAGAGCGATTATTCAGCAGCACAAGGATAAGTGCTGCAAAAAGAACAAACGAGATAACATAATACTTTAGCTTTTTCATATATACCTCTGATTTATTTACCAATTGATTTTTCTAAATTTGATTTAGCCAGTTCATAATCTGCTATTGCCTGAATATAATTCGTCTTTGCCTGCAGAAGGGCAAACTCTGCATCGAGCAGATCTGAATTTAATGCCAGCCCATTCTTAAATGTTTCATTTGTTACACGGTAATTTTCTTCCGACTGATGCACGCTCTGATCTGCGGCCGAAATTTTTTCTTTTGCTTTAAGGAGATTCAGATAATTCTGAGTTACCTCAAGAGAAATTCCATCTTTCAGACTCTTATACCCATCTTTAACCTGTTCGTACTGTGCTTCAGCCTGTTTCGTCTGATCACTTGTTGCGAGCCAGTTCCAGATATCCCAGGACAGACCAACACTAACATCCCAGGTATCGTTAAACTTATCTTCAGCGGGAAATATCCTCTGGTTGGGTCTGGAATAATAGTAATTGCCGGCAAGATATATCTGAGGATACCAGCCTGATTCTGCGAGAGTTACTCCGCTTTCCCCGGCTTTCAGGCGGAAATCCATTGCTTTTAACTCCGGCCTGTTCTCCATCGCCTGTTCTGTCAATTGATCAAGATCAGGGACAAGTTGATCCTCAATAGCAACTTCTGACTGAACTTCAGTATCTGTTGAAAGAGGCAGTCCTATAATATTATTCAAATTACTCCTTGCAAGTTTAACTCCGTTATCCGCATCTATCTGACGCAGCTGAGCTTCAGCAAGCTGTACCTGAACCTTGAGTACATCATTCTTTGTAGATATACCATTGTCAAAGAAGTTTTTCACATCCGTAAGATGAGCTTTAATCAGATCTATATTCTCATCAACAACGCTCTTTACCCTGGTCATTTTGAAAAGATTCCAGTAGGCATTTTTAATGTCGAGGATGAGCTGCTGTTCATCTTTGGTATATTCCTGCTTTTGAGCTTCGTAAGAATACTCAGCCATATTTGAGCTGCTTGATAATTTGAAGCCGGTAAATATTGGCTGCTGCAGGGAAAGCTTTACATTATAGTTGTTTACTATCGACGGTGAAATATTAAAATTTCCGAATGGTGTATTCAGAATGAAAGGTTCAATCTCACTCAGTCTTGTATACGAAGCATTTAATTTCAATGATGGAAGCCGGTAAGTATTAACTTCGCTCCACTTTGCTTCAGCATAAGCGACTTTCATTTTTGATGAATGGATAAGTTCACTGTTTTCAAGTCCGATCTGAATACTCTCTTCCAGAGAAAGTTTACGGGTTTCCTGTGCAAACACGGTACTGGATAAAATTCCTGTTAAGAGAAATATTAAAATCCCGTTAAATGCGGATCTCATATCTGGTTTTCTCCTTTAATAATTTCTTCATTGTCATATGATAAATATTCCTTACGCCCCTCTTCAGTTAAAATTCCCTCAAAGATTATCCTGATTATTGCATCGAACACCTGGTTGGCAGAATACGGCAGCTGGCTCAATGTTTCAGGATTTATCATCCCCTGGATCGCATGGAGATAAAAAAGAACTATAAGCTGCCTGTCTATATCCTTCCTGAAGACACCTTTTTCAGTACCCTCGTTGATGAAGGTAGTGAATCTTTTTACAGCATTGGTTTTCCGGAAATCGTGAATCTCCTTCCAGACTTCCGGAATATTCTTATGCAGGTCTTCAAGGAGGGGTCCGTGCAGTTTAGTTGTCTGTTTCCCGATAAAGTTCATTACCGATTTCAGTTTGTCCATAAAATCCATTTCTTCATTTGTCCATACAGACTCTATATGATCATCAATCGAACATTTCATCGTAGTTATCATCTCTTTAACAAGAGCCTCTTTACCGGGAAAGAATTTGTAAAGTGTTTTTTTGCTCATTCCCAGGCTGGCTGCAATCTCATCCATCGTCACTTTTGAGTAACCGAACTGAAGGAATAACTGTTCGGACTGGCTCAATATTCTCTCTTTGATCTCTTTTTCTTCGTGCATCTCTCTATATCTCCTTTTTCCTGCTGAACACTGATTTAGTTTATTAAGTTTCCATTCTGTGTCAAAAAAAACAGATTTATTATCTGTTTTGCTCCGAGGAAACTTATATTGTTTTTTCGGTTTCCAAATGTATTCTATTTCGTAATAATCTCCAAATTAATTCTTATGAACGGTTAAATTTATGTGATATTGTTCACAAATCAGGATGGAAGGATATTAGACCAGGCTCCGTTAATCATTCTTGAGAGTTGACTCATAGAACTTTTTGTAGTTTTTTATGGCATTAAAGAGGGACTCAGCTATTTTTGCCTGTCCCCTTTTACTGGAAATATATTTAGCATCATGATTATTAGAAATGAAACCGGTTTCCACCAATACGCTAGGCATTGATGCACCGACCAGGACATAAAATCCTGCCTGCTTTACACCACGGGAAGGAATATCAGTTTGAAGTGAATAAGTTTTATCAACGAGTTCCGAGAATTTTTCCGAATAGCGCATGTACGCCGAATGGGCCATGCTCACGAGTATAAAATTCTCATCGGTAAGTTTCTCATATCTTTTAGGATTTTCTTCATACTGAATAACACTGTTCTCCCTTTCAGCTATAGCAATTGCTTCTTTGGTTCTACCGGGGCGTAATAAATAAACCTCAAAACCGGTTGCATCGGTTGGTTTACGCGGAGTTGAATTGCAATGAATAGATATAAACAGTTTACCATCATTTTCGTT
>DATFVA010000084.1:0-2164 GCA_035260565.1 Ignavibacteriaceae bacterium
ATCCTTACCCTCTACATAATTTACTTTACCGGGTTCAGCTACCTGCCCGAATACTTCAACCGTACTTTCTTTCCGCGGAATAATTATAACATCCCCGTCATTTACAACATAATCAGATACATTCGATGTACTATCTCCTAATTTTGTGAAATCTACCGGCCCGCTTCCAAGTAATATTCTTAAATCGTTTTCCATTAAAAAATATGAAGAGTCCATCTCATCTACATTCGACATCCTCATCATCATTCCATTCTGAAAGCGGAGCAAAAAATTTAATAAGTCATTATCCAGCACATCGGGATATGTTTTTAAATCAAGCCCATAGTAGTGTTCCAGTAATAACGGAAGACTGGTTCCCGTGAATAATTTCGATCTCCTTAATGATGCATCCTGTTTGAAGCCGCCTGCTTTTTCTATTACTTCTCTGATGGTGGTATTGTTTTTTGTTACGGGAATTCTGCCGGGATTATTAACTTCACCCGATACAATTACATTAAATCCCTTCTTCTGGGATTCCTTTGCCACGACTATTATACCATCCCCTCTTTCGAGCGGGGGGTTGCTGTTTAAATCTGTGCGGATAATGCTTATCCGGTTTCCATCATAGTTCAGACGATGGATTTCAACACTATCTATATTTTCATAAGCTTTGTTAATTCCCTGTGCAAGTTCAAGTGCATCCTGCAAACGGTCCCCTTCAACAAAAAAGAATTTTCCGGGGTTATTAACAGCCCCTGATACTGTAAATGAATTGTGTTCAAGATCGGGCTGGGGAAATATTATGACATCATCATTTTTCAAATACGGATTATTTTCAAAATCCCCGTTAAGCCTGAACTTCTGTATATCGAGGTGCAGTACCTCTCCCGAAGCTCTTATCAGGGTTATATTACGAAGCACATAGTTATTTATTTTCTTTTCCAACTGCTCCAGCATGGCGGGATCATTGGTTGTCTTTGTCATTGCCTGCTGCGCCTGGTCATACATTCTAGTAATAAAGGCATCAACACGTTCCGTAATTAATGCAGGAAATGTACCGGCAGCAACAAACTCGCCTCCGATAGTAACGCTTATTGTTCCCATCTGAAGCAGATTGTTGTTACTAAGATTCAGGTTGTTATCCATCTGAGCATAGGTGTTTGCAATAAAGATAAAAAACACTAATGCGCCTAAAACTTTTTTCATTAAATTATTCTTCCGTTATTTATCTTATTTTATTTTTCAGAGTTGATACTGCAGTTTGTAATAATCCTGGTAATCACCAGAGAGTATTCTTTTCCACCAGGTTTCGTTCCCGAGGTACCAGTCAATAGTTTTTTCGATTGCATCCTCAAATGTAAATAAAGGTTCCCAGCCTAATTCATTCCTGATCCTGGCTGAATCGATAGCATACCTTCTGTCGTGACCGGGACGATCTTTGACATATTCGATGAGAGATTCCGGTTTATTTAAATAATTTAATATCAGTTTTACTATCTCAATGTTCGGCATTTCATTAGAGGCGCCGATATTATAAACTTCACCGGGACGTCCTTTATCGAAAACCATATCAATTGCCCTGTTATGATCGTCTACGAATATCCAGTCACGTACATTCATACCATCGCCGTAAACCGGCAGCTTTCTTCCGCCCAGGCTGTTCAATATCATAAGGGGAATAAGTTTTTCCGGGAACTGATAGGGACCATAGTTATTCGAACACCTGGTGACAACAACAGGCATACCGTATGTATGATAGAATGCAAGGGCCATCATATCAGCGGCTGCTTTGCTAGAGGAATAAGGACTGTTTGGAGAAACCGGTGTATTTTCTGTAAATAACCCGTCGGTACCCAGACTTCCATATACTTCATCTGTAGACACCTGCAAAAACTTTTCTACTCCGAATTGCCGGGAAATCTCCAATAGAACATTGGTTCCTATTACGTTGGTCCGGTAGAAAATTTCTGACCCCAGAATACTCCTGTCGACGTGCGACTCTGCTGCAAAATTTATTACGTATTTAATATCAAATTTTTCAAATATATATCTAACCAGGTCAGAATTGCAGATATCTCCCTTTACAAAATAAAAGTCAGGGTTATCTTCACACTGTACAAGGTTCTCAAGGTTGCCTGCATAGGTGAGTTTATCCAGGTTTATGATCCGATAATCTTTATGCCCG
>DATFVA010000085.1:0-5410 GCA_035260565.1 Ignavibacteriaceae bacterium
GCAGATGCGTTGAGAGACGGGCAGGCATCTTTTTGATATGTGCTTCCATAATTTCAAATTCGGTAGGGTAATCGAATGGGGTCTTCCCGGAAAGCATCTCGTAAAAAGTAACGCCGAGAGAATATAGATCGCTCTGAGTTGTAGGAGGTTTTCCTCTGATCTGTTCGGGACTCATATAAAAGATCGTACCTATCTTCGTACCTGCTTTGGTAATATCCTTTGTCTCATTGATCGACTTGGATATACCGAAGTCCATTATCTTTGCGATGCCCTCGTTGCTGATTATAATATTGGAAGGTTTAAGGTCCCTGTGGATAAACCCTTTCTGGTGAGCGAAAGCTACTCCGCTTAGAACCTGTCTCATCACATCAAGTGAAAACCGCAGATCGAGTCTTCTTTCTCTCCTGATTAAATCCTCGAGCGTTTCACCCTCTATATATTCCATCACTATTCCGAGGGTATTTTCAGCATCGGTAAATCCGTATACGGGAATGATATTGGTATGATTAAGCTTTGCCTGGTTCCTTGCCTCACGCTTGAAGCGTTCTATAAACTGGGGATTAGGCGGCTTGCTGGTATTAAGAATCTTTATCGCAACATATCTTTCAAGTTTAAGGTCGAGAGCTTTATAAACGACACCCATCCCCCCTTCTCCTATAACCTCAACAACCTTATAATTTTCAATATTAGTGCCTATCATTATACTTCCCGGCTTATTAACACGAATGAATAATTATCCGGGGCTCCCCTATCTTCTATTAATTTGGACAGTTTCCCGGCAGTATCATTAGCATCTTCATTGCCTATTATCTGCTCAAGTTCCTCATCGGTCACTACGCAGTTAACACCGTCCGAGCATATAAAGAATTTGGCATTTTCTTTGGCCGCAAGCTTAAGTTTGCTCAGGTCGGCTTCAACATCGGTTGTATCGCCGAGGGCTTTCATAATAATATTCCTGTTGGGATGATTCTCAGCTTCTTTAAGAGTGAGATAACCTTCATCAACAAGACGCTGAACAAGGGAATGGTCTTTTGTAAGCTGCCTGATCTTCTGATCATTATACTTGTAAATACGCGAATCGCCTATATGTCCCCAGTAGGCCGTATTGGCATTCAGGAAAAGGACTTCAACGGTGGTTGCCATACCTTTAAAAGCAGGAGTAGAATTTGATTCCTGAATTATCATTTTGTTGGCATCCAGTATTGCATCTTTAATCCTTTCAAGATAATCCTGTTTATCCGACCTCATAAAAGAGTTATAAATAGTTTCAACTGTCAGACTGGATGCAACTTCACCGGCCTTGTTGCCTCCCAGACCGTCGCATAAAACCGTTAATAAGCCGTTGTCAAGTTCAAATACCCCGAACGAGTCTTCATTTTCGACCCGGCGAAGTCCGGTCTTCGATACGGATACGTGGGTATATTTCATTTTTTCCCCGGCCGGCTGATTGTTAGGAATAAGAAATTTGAAAATAGCAGTATCCAAATTTTATTTGTTAGAGAATATTTCGTCCTTATCTTATCAATTTTCATACCTGCTTTATTACCCTGTCTTAATTAAAAAAATTATCGTTTTATTAACATTTACCAATAAAAACATTGACCAGGTGTTGTTTTTACCATTTTCCCATAACATATCTGACATTAGCCGGGAATAAATTTATTAAAAATTCATGTAAAAAAATTTTTAGTTTTAATAAGCCGCGGGTCATCCCGGTTGTCCTTCTGAATATTACCCTTAAAAATAAGATTTAATCTTAACAGAAATGAGATATTTTTAGAATTTTTCCCGGATCGTAAAGAATAAAACTAACTGAGGAAATTATTAATCTTTCACTGCAGGATATTGATCCCGCAGCAGATCCGTTTGAGATCCGTAAGAATTTGCATAGTGAAAAATAATTTACGTCAGCTAAATTAAAATAAATATCTAAAAGATATCATGAAATATTTTTCTCTATCCGCTTTTTTTCTCGAAAAAAATAACTATGTTTGCTGAAACAGCGGGAGAATAATTTCTATTAGGGAAATAATATGAACGGCGGGGAAAATTCACTTCGACAAAATTATTCCTTTACCCAAAGAGAATTTGAAAAGATATTAAATATGTTTTCTGTTCTCCAGAAGGATATAACTTCAGCAAGAAATCTTCCGGATAAAACCAGGACGAAGCTTTTTGAAAAGCTGGAAGAAATGATCCTGCAGTTTGATATAAGTATGAACAACCTGGATGTTTTCTGGGCATTCATTGGGAGAACGGGGATAGCTTATAAGGTCTATGAAAAAGGCATAGTTCCTGAATCATTAATAGAATTCACAAAGACCATCTGGCAGATCCAGTGCAGAGAAGAAGGTCGCCCTCCCCAATCAGATCCGCCTATCAAATTTTAACTTGTACTGCGAAACGCCTGTTAGCTTCCTTTAAATGTAAAGCGAAACGGTGTTTCTTACAACATACTAACCACCAATTCGCTCCGCCACTGCGTTATAACCCTCCTCTTTGTTTTCTATATCAAAACCTTTATTTTTGATCTCTCTTTTTTGGAAGAATATTCCTTAAACATCTGCGAGAATGGCGGAATTGGCAGACGCGCTAGACTTAGGATCTAGTACCGAAAGGTGTCGGGGTTCGAGTCCCCGTTCTCGCACTAATGAACAACAACCACATACCTTTCTTATTAGTAAAGTAAAGTTAAAAAATGATATTAACTCGACTGATAGAAAGAAATCTTCTGCGGTCAAAGAATTGCCCTCGAAATAGGTCTGTTATCAGATAATATTGGTCCCTCATACACATTCAGGTTCTGACCGGCTTAATCTATGATCCCGAAAATGTTAAATTTCCCTAGTTTTTATTATTTTTATTATTCGATTATTTATAAAATTCACACGGTCGCTTTTGGTTTAACGGACGGTAAAGATGACTGTTCCTCCTGAAGCAGCTTAATTTTTAATATTAAAGAACCAGAGGATAAATTGGAAGTAAAAGTTAATGAGATTTCAGCTTCGGAAAATGAAGTTGAAGTTACAATGACGTATGATGAGATTAAACCCGATATCGACACTGAGGTCAAAAAGCAGACGAAGAAGCTCCAGGTGCCTGGCTTCAGGAAGGGTAAGGTTCCGTTATCTATAATCAAAAAAATGTACGGCGATGCTCTCGAATACGATGCTTCTGAGAAAGTAGCAAATGCAAATTTCTGGAAAATTGTGAAAGATAAAAACCTCCAGCCCATTGGTCAGCCAGTGCTCTCCGATATAAAATTTAACCCCGGCGAGGATTTTCAATTTAAAGTCCATTATGAAATCATACCTCAGCTTGACGTGAAGGGATATAAAGATATCAGTATGGATATACCTGACTTCAAAGTCAAAGAAGAGGAAATTGAACTTGAGATCGAGCACGCAAGGAAGGCTAATGCCACCCAGGTTGAAGAGGAAATCGTAGGCGAGGAAGATAATTATGTCATTAAACTGAATCTGCAGCGCCTTAACGATAAAGGAGAACCTTTCGAGGGAAGCAAACCTGAGACGTTTGATGTCGACCTCGCAAATGAAAATGTTCAGAAGGATATAGTTGAAAAATCAAGAGGCAAAAAGAGGGGCGATTCGTTTGATTTTACTTTTAATGATGAACGAAAGGTTAAGAACGATAAGGATGAGGAGGAAATAGTTAAGGAGGAGTTCCTCTATAAGGCTGAGATTAAGGATATTAAGAAATATATCCGCCCTGAACTGGATGAAGAATTCCTTAAAAAGATCACAAAGGATAAGGTGACTAATGAAAAGGACTTCAGGGAAAACATCAGGAACGATATGCAGCATTATTATGATCAGAGAACCGATGAAATAACCCGCGATAAACTGATCCAGGAAATCGTTAAGGCTAATGATTTTACTCCCCCAACTTCACTGGTAACCAGCTTCCTCAACGACCTGATGGATCATGAGGAACAGGATAGGAAGAAACAGGGATACGGAAAATATGACCGCGAGGACGCTGCGAAAAGATTAAGATACTATGCGGAAAATGAGGTAAAATGGTACCTTATTAAAAATGAGATCGAAAAGAAGGAAAATATTGAAGTCACCGATGATGACCTGATTGAGCTTGTAAAAAAGGATGCAGAAAAAACAGGACTGCCTGAAGATAAACTGCTTAATTATTATAAATCCTCTAATTTTGCTGAAAAACTCAGGGATCAGAAGTTACTTGAATTCTTAAAAGAAAATAATAAGATTAACAGAGTGGATCCGTCGAAATTAATAAATACTAAAACAGAGGAAACTAAATGATAAATCATCCTGAGAACAGCCCTCTTCCGGGCACAATCTATAACCAGCTGGTACCCTATGTCATTGAGCAGACAGGCCGCGGTGAACGCGGGATGGACATTTTTTCCCGCCTTTTAAGGGAAAGAATAATTTTTA
This sequence comes from Ignavibacteriaceae bacterium, assembly GCA_035260565.1. Classification (GTDB taxonomy): domain Bacteria; phylum Bacteroidota; class Ignavibacteria; order Ignavibacteriales; family Ignavibacteriaceae; genus DATFVA01. Next base: position 4,431 of record DATFVA010000085.1, read on the forward strand.
TAGGAACTGCTATTGATGATCATATCGCAAGTTTAATTATCGCTCAGCTGATCTTCCTTGAGGCTGAGGATTCTGAGAAAGATATAAATGTTTATATTAACTCCCCCGGCGGGAGCGTTACGGCGGGACTCGCTATCTACGATACAATGAAATATGTAAAACCCGCTGTTGCTACAATCTGTGTCGGGATGGCTGCAAGTATGGGCGCAATTCTTCTCGCAGGCGGTGCCGCAGGCAAAAGAACTTCCCTCCCTAATTCTAAGATTATGATACATCAGCCTTGGATAGGCGGACTGCAGGGACAAACTTCAGATATTGAAATCCACGCAAAGGAAATGCTTAAAACAAGAGATACTCTCTATAAGATCCTTGCAGAACATACTGGTAAATCTGTCGAACAGATTACTAAAGACTGCGATAGGGATTATTTCCTTTCTGCTCAGGAAGCGAAGGAATATAAGCTTATCGATAATATCATCGATAAAAGAATAGGACTCGAAACCAAAAAATAACGTACTTGGTTTTTCAGATTGAGCATTGGTATTCAAGACAGCCGCGATTTCAATGCTCAATCTCATTCTTCAATTCTGCTATTCTTTTGAAGCCCCAAATAGCACTATTGTAATATTATTAATGTTAACAATCATGGTGTAGGAACTTCATTTATGAAGTTCTTCAAAGTTATAATATTTAAATTTCACCTGTTCCCCTGACATCAGGGTTAATCAAGTTCTTTAACAGCCATCGCTCGGAACAGAACGAATACCAACTGTATCAATTTGAGCTATGACATTTTGTCACCCTGCGAATTTTTTCAACAGTTGAAAATTGCGGTTTTTAGCTGTTTTCGCATTGTCTCATTTTGAGCCCAACTACGGCACAAATACGGCATAACTACGGCACAAATACGGCCTTACTATTGGCCATGACATTTTGTCATACCTGTTGAGAATTTCAACAAATATTCTGTGAGGTCCTAC
>DATFVA010000086.1:0-15660 GCA_035260565.1 Ignavibacteriaceae bacterium
TAATTATTCCACGGAGGAGTACGGTATCTCAGTCTCACATCATAACGATGACTTCAATTTCGGTGTGAAAACCGGCGGTTATCTGATAAACATTTTAGAGGAGAAAAATTATTCGGGTTATTACACCAATTATTACAATGGATATGATAACCAGGTTCAATCTCACAGGAAAGGAGTTTTTTATGTCACTCCTTTTTTGGGAGGCGAAACAAATTCATTCGCGTTTCTTGCAGGAATATCAGTTTTCACTGAAGAAGCTTTTAACGTGAACAATGGTTTGGTTATGAAAAGCCCTATTGGAAACTTTTTAATAGGAGACGGCAGCATACATCCGGCCTGGTACCTGAGAATAGGAAACAGGCAAAAATTCTATTTCTCGACACAATACCTCAACAATGTTCCTTTATTTTCCGGCGGAGGTATAGGGGATATAGGTTTCGGTTTTGGGAGCGAAGTGAGCAGGAATTTGACCTGGATTGGTGCATCAATAGGTCCTTACCAGAATATGGGAATCAGTTTAAAGCAGGATATCCAGGCGTCCGAAAAGTTTGATATCTTATTGAGAGGAAGGGCAGGAGTAATTGAAGATAACTTTGAAGGAGGATTTTCTGCCGGTTTAAGAATTTTATTTTAATGCAGTATTCAACTCGGGACAATATCTCCGGCAGAAGGAATTTCCGGATTGGGCAGCCTCAAAGTTCCCTACTTCCAGTCCTCATAGTCAACTTCGCAGAGGGTTGAATGAAGATCGTTGAATATGACTTCTTCGGGTTCTGCAGGCATCGGAATGGTGAACTCGGTAACAGGCTGGTCTATTTTAACTCTGACCCGGACAAACTTTTCATCATCCAGTTTGATCTGTACAACTGTATATACTTTAAATCCGGGCGGGACACCATCCTGTTTTATCCTGCAGGTGACATTATATTTATCTTCCTCTGTCTTAACCGATTTATATGCAAAAGTATACTTCGGTATACCGGTATCGTTAACCCACTGGTTAAAAAACCAGCCCATATCTTCGTTGAAATATTTATCGCAGATCCGCTTGAAATCATTTGTTGAAGCGTTATCGCCGACATACCTGCTATAGAATTCCCTCATCAGTGATTTAAACTTATCCTCATTCATTGTTTTAAGATCGATAAGCATATCCCTCAGCATATGGAGTATCCAGGCGCCTTTTTTATATATGATAAGATCATAATCACCCTTTGTCTCGCTGCTTTGTGTGCGGTAGCCGAGACTTACAGGACCTGCCTCCTGACCCGACCCGAACAGGTATTTCCGATTATCAAGTATCTGGTCTTTCCATTTATCAAGCAGGCTGAAGTAAGCATCATTTCCTTTAAAGAAAACCTGGGCGAAACTAAGCCCGGCGAACTCCGAAAATGCTTCGCTAAGCCACTGATCGTGATAAGTTTTAAAATCGACGCCGATACCCCACCATTGATGGGCTATTTCGTGAGCCCTGAATACCACACCTTCCACATCGTCATCAAGGCCGTGGAATGTTGCCCATGACAGGTGAACTAATCCGGGGAATGCTTCACCGTAGTAATAGGGAATAGGAGTGGCGTAAATATGCTGCAAAGAAGTACTACCGAACATATTTTCAAACAGTCTGCAGCAGTTAATAATTTCACCGCCGATCTGTTCCTCCATGTCGCCTTTCAACAGGATATCCTGAGAAGCCAGAGCATTACCTATTTCTTTTATACCGGTCCTGTTTATATAAACAGTAACGGCGGGTAAACTATCCTCAACAGCATTGAATTCATTAAACAGGCCGATATTGAACGAGGCATTCCTGGCCGGCTGACGATTTGTCCACAAAGAAGTAACCATATCACCGGAAGTATCTGCAGACACCTTATCCCCTGACGCTGCGAACTTATATTTAGAAGGATACTGAAAGGTCAGGTAGTAGATCACTTTCTGCCGATAACCATTACGGGGGAACCAATGGTCGGGGGACCTGAGACTAATCCACCCCAGCTCATCCTTATAAAGTAAATCGCCATGATAATATACGGTTACGCGATACGGCTCATTATTCATGAATGGCTCGGGAGGATGAACCCACAGCACAAAGTTGTCGTCTCCCTTGAAGAATTCACATTTAATATGGTCACCGATAAAAACAGAATCTACTTCAAGGCCGCCGGCAAGAAAGAAATTAACCCAGTGCTGGTTATCAAGTGCAGATGCAAAGAAGATATCTGCTGCAGCATGAAAATCAAGATCTTCTTCTATTGTGGAGACAATTTTATAGCCGGTTGTACCGAACCTTTCCTTCACTTTGAAGTTTTTATAAATGTCCCTTATACTATCTGAAGCGGCAGACTGGTTTACAATCTCACTGTTATGATGAAGGTAGCTGTTCGTGCGTTTTTCAAGAGTTACCTCCTCCTCCTTAAAAGGATTTATGCGAAAAAACATAGGGTTGGAAGTATGGTAACCTGAGCTTATATCCGCATAGAAAGAACCATTATATTCATCTTCAAGGAAAGTCTTCATAAGATCAGTGTCGAAGTAATCCGAACTTTCATCAGCCAGAAATTTTATTGCATTATCTATTACGCCGTCGGCTTCGCTGTTATCCAAGCCAGTCTGAAAATTTAATTTCCGTTCAAGCTCATTTAATGTATTGTCAGCAAACATCAGAAAGAGATAGTTGAATTCCTTATTCAGCTCTTGTTTTTCATAGAACCGTTCAAGCTGTTCCTTTTCAATATTTCCGGGAGGAGTGTATGAAAAAATCCCACTGCCTGTAAAAACAGCTGCACATACTCTCCCATTAACAGGGGAGCAGAGGGTGATTGTTCCATTCTCCAGTTTGAAGATTCCCTCGTCTCTCTGAATGATCAGTCCTGAGACTGCCGCCGATTTCTGCGGATCCGCTTTAAGGTTGATCAGTTGATCATAGATCTCTTTATATGAGGTAGTTCCCCCGGCAGGGAAAGAGTTATTGATCAAAAAGAACGGACTTAATAAAATCAGCAGAACGAAAATGAATTTTGAATGGATCATTGTATTCCCTTTGAAAATAACAAAGCTGAATTTTATAAAAGATTGGAATCCGGTTTGAATTCCCCTTCAAACTATTTAATTAAGATGACTTTCAGTTCAATTTTAAACAAAACAGCCGATAATAGCAATAGTTTTCCCATTCAGACCGTCTGGAAAGCAGCTGCATATTAGTAAGGCGGGGTGTGGTCCCTTCAATCCATCCCTGATATCTGGATCACCCTCTTCTCCTTTAAAATCATAACATCATGGAAAATGATGGTAAGTTGATTATTTTACCGTGACGCAATACTATCGGATAATTTCGGTTCAGGATATATGAACTGATTAAGTTCAGCTGAAGCTGCTTTCGGCAGAACAAAAATAATTTCTCACTAAAGTGATAATCAATTTGGTAAAAGAATTTGAAGGAAAAAATTACTGGGCTGTGATCCTTGGAGGATCGGAGGGACTCGGTTTCGCCTCAGCAAAAAAACTGGCCAGGCATGGGATGAATATTTGTGTGGTTCACCGGGACCGGAGGACAGACATTCCCGAAGTCCAGAAAAATTTTGATGAGATAAAAAGAGAAGGCGTTGAATTTATATCGTACAACTCAGATGCAATCAATGCTGAATCCAGAAGGAAGGTGATTTCTGATTTAAGTAAAAATACAGGCAGTGAAGGAAGGGTGAGGATTCTGCTGCACAGCATTGCCAGGGGGAACCTTAAGCCTATGGCAGACGATAAAAATGCAGTACTGAAAAATGCAGATTTTAAATTAACAATAGAATCTATGGCAGTGAGTCTTTATGACTGGGTGCAGGATTTATTTCAAATGAAGTTATTTGCACCTGATGCGAGGGTGATAAGTTTTACAAGCGAAGGTTCATCAAAAGCCTGGAAATATTACGGTGCCGTTTCGGCGGCGAAGGCAGCACTGGAAGCTATCACAAGAAATATAGCACTGGAATTTGCAGAATATGGAATAAGGGCGAACTGCATACAGGCTGGGATTACAGATACAAAATCATTCAGAATGATACCCGGAAGCGAACAACTGGCAAAATATACCAGGGTTAGAAATCCCTTTAAGAAATTAACCACCCCTGAAGATATTGCAAATGCAGTTTATCTTTTAAGTCTAGATGAAGCTTCGTGGATAAACGGAGCGATGATTCCGGTGAACGGAGGAGAGCATCTATCATAATTACTAAAGAAAATATCGTTTCGCTCCTTCCTTACACCAAACCATTTCTATTTGTCGATTCAATAGAGGCGGTGGATGAAAATTCGGTGACAGGTTCATATACATATAATGAACAGGAGTTCTTCTATAAAGGACACTTTAAGGGTTATCCTGTAACGCCCGGGGTTATTCTTACTGAAACAATGGCCCAGATAGGATTGGTATGCCTGGGAATTTTTCTATTGAAAGGGGCTTCAGGTGACGGTAAAGTCCCCCGCTTTGCAATGGTTTCATCAGATATGGAATTCCTGGTCCCGGTTTACCCCGGTGAAAAAGTATCCGTCGTATCAGAAAAGATTTATTTCAGGTTCGGGAAACTAAAGTGTAAGGCAGCAATGACAAACAGCAGCGGAAAGACAGTCTGCAAAGGAACGATTTCAGGAATCATAATAAAGAACCCGGATGAGTAACAGGGTCGTTATTACAGGCTTAGGAATCGTCTCCCCAAATGCGACGGGAACAGAAGCATTTATCGAAGCAATAAAAAAAGGAAAATCCGGAATCCGGTTTGTAAGGGAATTAGCCGATCTTAATTTTTCTTGCTGCATTGCAGGAATACCCGATGTACCCGCGGAACTGGTTAAGAAATATTTTACATCTTTACAGTTAAGAAATTTTAATAGCTCCGGAATATTATATGGTTGTATTGCAGGTATGGAGGCCTGGCTTGACGGTGGAATGAGTATTAACAACTCTGATGAGGCTGATTATGACAGCGGGTTAATTATGGGGACGGGATCCGCGGGCGTTGAGAAGACGCGGGAGGCGATTTATAAAGTTGACGGAGGGGAGGTCCGCAGACTGGGAAGCAATACTCTCACCCAAACCATGGTAAGCGGAGTTAGTGCATATCTTGGAGGAATGCTGGGACTCGGCAACCAGGTTACAACAAATTCAGCAGCATGTTCTACCGGCACTGAAGCAGTATTGATGGCGTATGAAAGGATTAAATCAGGCCGGGCAGTGAGGATGATTGCTGGAAGTACATGTGATCATGGACCGTACGTGTGGGCAGGTTTCGACGCCATCAGGGTAATGACTTACAAGTTCAACGATTTTCCTGAAAAAGGATCACGGCCAATGAGCAGGACGGCTTCAGGATTTGTGCCCGGAAGCGGTGCAGGTGCTTTACTGCTCGAATCATTAGATAGCGCCAGGCAGAGGGGAGCCAGAATTTATGCCGAGGTTCTGGGAGGCGAAGTTAATTCGGGAGGACAAAGAGGGGACGGGACCATGACTGTGCAGAATTCCGCCGCAGTTCAGAGATGCATCAGGAAAGCAGTAGATACTTCAGGAATAAAACCACAGGATATAGATGCCATAGACGGACACCTGACTTCAACCTCGAAGGATTCTTTGGAAGTCAGAAATTGGGCCGAAGCAATAAATAGAAAAGGGGAAGGATTTCCATATATTAATTCATTAAAATCAATGACGGGACACTGCCTTACTGCTTCCGGTTCAATTGAGTGCGCAGCAGCGGTACTGGAATTATATGGTCAGTTTTTATATCCTTCAATAAATTGTGAGGATGTGAAACCGGAGATCGCAGAAATAATAAGTGAGAGCAGAATTCCGCGTGAGCTGACTTTTCCCGAAAGACTGAATATAATTGCGAAGGCGAGCCTGGGTTTTGGAGACGTAAACGCATGTATTATTTTCAGTAGATTTATAGATTAAAATCAGGACAAACTATTAAGAAGAAAAAATGAACAAAGATATAATTACAGAGAAGTTAAAAGTGCTTGTGAAGCCTTATGTTCCCGAGGGGAAGCTGCTGAATAACATTAATGAAGACACCAATCTTATTAAAGACCTGGAAATTAATTCTATCAATCTTATTGATGTAATCCTTGATATAGAACTGGAATTTGGAATTGAAATCGACAATGTCTCGATGGAGAAAATGACCACGGTAGGCTCAGCAATCGAAATAATAATGAATAAACTTGGACAACCCGGTACTTCAGATGCTTAATTCATTCCTCACTCTTTTGATTAGAATAGGAACCAAAAGTCATTCAACAGGCATTGAATAGTTTAGGAAGAGAGTCCTGCCGTCGAAATTTTAACCAGAAAATGACATTCTCTTAATAGATTGACTATGGTTTTATGATTTGGTATGTTAATGTCTCCCTATGGAGAGATACAGTCCCCTATAGGGGATACATTACAAATAAGGACAATAATGCAGGATTTGATAGAGAAACTACAAGTCTTAGACATTCCGAGGAGGGAAGCTGAAGTTTATCTGGCGCTTTTGCAGAAGAATGAATTCACTGCCCCGGAGGTATCGAAAATTACCTCAATTACCCGTACAAAGGCGTATGAAGTCCTGCAGAACCTGGTTAAAAAAGGACTTGCAAGTCAGAGCTACAAAAACGGTATAAAGATATTCAACAGTGTTAGCCCGGATATCGTAATGAAAAATATCAGCACCGAGTTTGACAGGAAGAAGTATGTTGCGGATAATCTGCAGGAAGAGCTGATGAAGCTGAAAGCTGCACAAGCGGGAACCTCCGAACCGCTGGATTATATTGAGATATTAACCGAGAAGGAACAAATAAAGGATCGGTGGCTCTCTATTCAGGACAATACAAAGGAAGAGCTGATGCTGTTTTCCAAAAGTCCTTATTCATTTTCCCTTGAAGAAAACCTTGATTATGAAAAAAATTTATTAAAAAGAAATGTAGAGTTCAAATGCATATATGAGTATTACGATATTAAAACGCAGGATGAAAAAGATCTGTTCATAGCAACACTGGAAAAATACGAAGAGATAGGTGAACAGATTAAAGTAGTAGATAAGCTAACTATGAAACTATGTATAAGCGACAGCACTATTACAATGCTTGCGCTGAATGACAGAGTTTCTCTTAAACCAAGTATAACTACTATGTTTGTGAATCACCCAAGTTTTGCGGTCTCACTAAAGATGGTGTTTGTTAGTTTCTGGTCAATCGGTATAAGTCCGGCAGAATTTAAAAATAACATCTCCCGTTATATCCAGATCCCGTAATATTCTTATTTACAGAAACGAAACCAAAATGTTCTTACCATAATTAATAAACAATCAACTATAATTATTATTTTTCGCTGGAGATATAATGCAAAAACTATTCAGACTCTCTGTTTCTACTTTATTATTGGGGTTGATTTTTATGGGTGTTTCAAATGCTCAATGGCAGGTTCCCTCCGGTCCGGATGCAGGGGTTGTGAACTGTCTTGCCAATCAGGATTCTATAATTTTTGCCGGTACACTGTCCGGCGTTTACAAGAGTACTGACAGCGGGCTTACATGGACAAATGCAAGTTCCGGGCTTCCCACAACTTATATTTACGATATCTATTCCACTCCCTCTTCAATTTATGCATGCTGCTTTGAAGGTATTTTCCGTACGGACGACCTTGGTGACTCCTGGACAGAAACCGATAACGGGATAAGCACAGACAACGTATATTCAATGACATCCATCGATACAGTATTATTTGCTGCTACAATGAACGGTGTATACAGGTCAGTTGATAACGGGAACTTCTGGACGCGGGTTGATACAGGAATGACCGATCCGTTCGTTAATAATGTTACTGCGCTCGGGGCTTATCTATTTGCCGGGACTGATGAGGGAGTATATATGTCGCCGGACCATGGAGATACATGGGAGTACGCAAACAACGGGATTACCGGCGGAAGCATTCACGCGATGGGGATCTTAGGCCGGTCGCAGGTTTTCGCAGGTACAAATGATGGTATTTTTGTATCGACCGACCAGGGGGCAAACTGGACCTCTATTACCAACAATCTCGTACCTACTGCAGTTTATTCAATGGGATTATACAGCGACAGGATGTTCGTGGGAGTGGCAAAAGGCGGAGCTTTCGTATCAACCGACCAGGGCTCAACCTGGAACCCTGTTGTTCAGATTGATAATCCTTACATCGGCGATTTTCTCAGTAATAATGGTATGCTTTACGCATCAAGTGCAGACGGGGTATATAAATCAACCGATAATGGCGATACCTGGAACAGCTACTCAGCCGGGTTCCATGCCTCGAGTGTAAGAGTTTTTCTAAATACAGAAGCCGGCACATTGGCAGGTACATTCGACAACGGAGCTTTCATATCTCACGATGATGGTTTAACATGGGAGCCGTTTCCGAATATTAATACTTCAGGGATCCGTGGTCTTGCGAAGAGTAATTCAGCATTATTCGCCGCAACATTAACAGACGGCTTATTAAGGTCGACCGACGGCGGAGATACCTGGGAAAGGGTTATGTCGTCGGTAAGAGATACTTACATAAGGACAGTTGCCGCGCAGGGCAATACCGTTCTGTCGGCAACATTTTCAGCCGGCGCTTACAGATCAACCGATAACGGAGACAGCTGGTCTCCGTTGAGCAGCGGTCTTACCGATACGGATATAGAAAGCTTTACTTTTATCGGATCAGACATTTATGCCTCAACAACCTTCAGCGGCTTTATATTCCGTTCTACAGATGACGGTGAGACGTGGACGCAGTCATCCAACGGCTTATCAAATTATTCTTCCGTACATAAAGTGGTAGAAGCCGATAATTACTTATTTGCAGCGGCGGGCGACGGAGTTTATGTATCTGACGACGGTGGAAACAACTGGACTTTGAGGAATAACGGAATGACCTCAACACTAATGCTGACCGTTGAAGCTTTTGGTTCGACAGTACTTGCCGGCACCGCCGAAGGCTACGCATATAAAACTACAGATTATGGAATTACATGGACATCCATAAACGACGGATTACCGCCTTACGGTTACACCAGCGCGATTGAAGCCTTTAACAAGAGCGGACAGAATTTAATGTGCGCTACTTTCTCAACAGGAATATTCTGGCGGCCCGCCGGCGAGATTATTACTTCAGTACGGGAGGAAAATAATAACAAGCCGAAAGAGTTTGCCTTAAGTCAGAACTACCCGAATCCTTTCAACCCCACTACACAGATAAGCTACAGTATTCCGACAGACGGAATGGTACATATAGATGTATACAATGCACTCGGTGAGAGAGTTGCCGAAATTGTAAACGGGTTCAAGAGAGCAGGGAGCTATGATGTTGCATTCAATGCCTCACATCTCGCAAGCGGAGTTTATTATTACCGGATAGAGTCAGGCAGTTTCACCAGTACGAAGAAGATGATTCTTCTTCGCTAATTTACCGCACCGGAAGAAATTCCCCTCATAAGACCATTAAGGGAGAGCAGAAACGCTCTCCCTTTTTATTAATTCAAATCCGCATTTGGTGATCCCTTTATACCTGTCTCTGCAAAGTTATAATGCATAGTGACTTATAGAAAACTTCATTGCTACTTCGTGATACGCTGGCGGTTCCCATCAAAATTTAATGAATCAGACGGCATTTCACTTTTGCTTAAAATCAGGCTGTCCACACTGTATGCCATAGGACCTGTAAAGAGAATGACAATGGCGATAACCGCAAATATAAAAGGGTAAGAAGCACCGCCTCCCGACCCGAAAAATCCTGTTGGGAGTGTAATGATAGTTGCGACAATCATATTGATCGAAACGGCAAAAGCTGCGGGTCTGGTAAGGAACCCGGCCGCGATTAGTAAACCTCCGATAAACTCGGTATAGCAGCTCATATATGTTAATGGTAATGAGATCCCTGATTGTGCATAGAAACCAATTGTTGCCTCCATACCAAAACCACCGAACCAGCCGAGCACTTTTCCGGCTCCCACAACAAATAGTATAACACCCAGTGCAGAGCGGAGCAGCAGGACTGAAATACTCAAAAGATCTGAAGAGGTTTCTGTAAATAATTTAATTATCCAATTATGACTTTTCATGATCATAACTCCTGTTTTCTTCTTTTTAATTAATAACGTGTCACTTGCTAACATACTTCATGAAGCCAGGTTCTGAAAGGTACTATTACGGCAAATATGATGGGGAGATGCGGCATATGATATGCTGCAGACTGCTGATAGGTTAATAATAAAAAAAGAGATTGGTTACAAACTTTTCCAATAGAAAATAAATTTTCTATTAGTTTCTGTTTACAACCAATCTCAATTACAAATCTAAAAATTATTTTCCCGGAGTCAATACCTCCGGAGGGATATGTTAAAATCAACACAATGCCAACCTAAAACCTGCGAAAAACGCTAAATTCACTATCTTATTTTTACCTCAAATCCAATAGTGAACTAATAAATATCAAATTCAACCTGTGGGATGGACAGAAACGTGAAATCCCACTCGAAAAATCCCTTGCTGTCTTGGATCATGATCAACCCGGAAGGTTTTCCGTGCTATGAACATCCGTTAGCCCGGAAGTCAATCAGGAATTCTATTATTCCAATCTTGCTTACTTTTCCTTATATTTATTATTCTTATTCGGAGGAAATGGAATCAGATTGTTAAAAGAGAAAATATTAGTAACTTCAGCTCTCCCTTATGCAAACGGACCAATTCATTTAGGCCATTTAAGCGGTGCCTACCTGCCGGCGGATATTTTTGTCCGCTACAACAGGATGAAAGGCAATGATGTACTATATATCTGCGGATCTGATGAACACGGCGTGCCGATCACAATTAGCGCAGATAAAGAAAAAGTAAGTCCTCAGGTAATAATTGACCGCTATCACGAGATAAACAAGAAGGCGTTTGAACAGTTTGGGATGAGCTTTGATATTTATTCCAGGACTTCCATACCTATTCACCATGAGACAGCAAAAGAATTCTTCCTCGAGTTCTATAACCGGGGTATGCTTAAAGAAAAGAAAACGATGCAATTCTTTGATGAGGAAGTTAAGATGTTTCTTCCCGATCGCTATGTTGAAGGTACTTGCCCTAACTGCGGTTACGAAGAGGCAAGAAGCGATGAATGTGAGAACTGCGGAGCATTGTATGAACCGTCGGAATTGAAAAATCCTAAAAGTAAAATCAGCGGCAAGACTCCGGTGCTGAAGGAAACTTCTCACTGGTATTTTCCTCTTGGTGATTATCAGCCGAAACTTGAAGAGTATATTAAAATCAGCAGCGAAAATTACGGCTGGAAGGAAAATGTACTGCAATACTGCCGGGGATGGTTCAAAGCCGGACTGAAAGACCGCGCTTATACACGCGACCTCGATTGGGGCGTGCCGGTACCTCTTGATTCAGCTAAAGGTAAAGTACTGTATGTTTGGTTTGAAGCAGTGCTCGGTTACATTTCAGCTGCGAAAGAATTATCCAAACAGCGGGGTAATGAAAATCTTTGGAGAGAATACTGGCAGGGTGAAAAAACCAGGTATATAGCATTTATAGGGAAAGACAATGTGGTTTTCCATTGCATCATATTCCCTGCAATGCTTATGGCATGGAATGAGGGCGATAAGGAAAAGTATATTCTCCCGCAGAATGTTCCTGCAAATGAATTTCTCAATTTCGAAGGAAAGAAGTTTTCAAAAAGCCGCAGCTGGGGAATTGATGTTGTAGATTTTCTGAAATTATTCCCCGCCGATCCCCTTAGGTACACGCTTGCAGCAAATCTGCCGGAGACCCGGGATACCGATTTTTACTGGAAGGAATTCCAGTTAAGGAATAACAGTGAACTTGCTGATATCCTGGGAAATTTTATTAACAGGACTTTCACTTTTGTTCATAAACATTTTGATGGTAAAGTTCCGGCGCAGTCGAAGATCGAAAAGATAGATGAAGAAATGCTCAAAGTTATTGCCGGTTCTCCTGCAAAAGTTTCCGAATTATTTGACTGCTATAAAATAAAAGACGGCGTTACAGAAATTATGAACCTTGCCCGTGCCGGGAATAAATATTTTAATGACTCGGAACCATGGATTACGGTAAAAAGTGATAAGGAAAGATGCGGAACAACCCTTAATGTCTGTCTGCATGCCATTTATACCCTGGCAGGATTATTCTCTCCTGTTATTCCTTTCTCATCTGAAAAGATTTTCGGGATGCTGAATTCTTCCCCCGTTGTGTGGGGTGAATTGGGAGGGGAGAATCTGCAAACAGGACATATATTGAACAAAACCGAAATAATATTTCCCAAAATAGAGGATGAGATCATCGAACAACAGGTAGAAAAATTAGGTCCGAAGACTGAAGAGGATATAAAAAATAACCTTATATCTATTGAGGATTTTGATAAAATTAAGCTTAAAGTAGCTGAAATTGTTGAAGCCGTTAATGTACCAAAAAGTAATAAACTCCTTAAATTAAAAGTCAGGCTTGATGACGGTGAGCGCCAGGTACTTGCAGGAATAGCTAAAAGCTATAAACCTGAAGATCTTGTTGGAAAAAAAATAATACTGGTTGCCAATCTGAAACCTGCAAAGTTAATGGGGCTTGAATCCAACGGAATGGTATTAGCAGTTGAAAATGAAGATGGGGGATTGAATATTCTTACTGTAGATCAGAAAGTGAAAAACGGAACACGGGCAAAGTAATTAATTTATTTATATAAATATTTTCCGGAGATATATGATGAGAAAAATTTATTTACCAATGTTTTTGTTATGCTTGTTTGCAGCAGGATTCGCCCAGCAGGGACCTCTGAGCAAGATAACAACAGCACTGCAGACACAGATGAGCAATGCGTCTTCTGATGAGCAGCTCCTCGTCTGGATTTATTTCACTGATAAGGGACAGAACACAGATGCTTATTTTAATCATCCGCTGACTGTTGTCAGTGAAAAATCACTTAAACGAAGAGAAAAGGTGCTGGGTAAGGATGCCCCTCTTACTATTAAGGATATTCCCGTTAACCCTGCTTACATGTTGCAGCTTAAAGCTGAGGGTCTTACTATTAAGTGGCCTTCAAAATGGCTGAATGCTGTAAGCGGTACTGTTGCTAAATCTCACCTGGCAGAAATTGAAACTCTGCCATTTGTTAAAAAACTTGATATAGTTTATAAATTAAAAAAAGAAAATCAGCCGGAAACCAATAAGAATATGATTCAGCAGGAACTCAGTAAGATTCAACAGCCTGCAGGTGTTTACAGCTATGATTACGGCGAATCATATGCTCAGCTTCAGCAGATAAATGTACCTGCTGTACACGATATGGGCTTTACCGGACAGGGAATTACTGTCTGTCTTATGGATGCCGGTTTCAGCAGGTTAAGTCACGATGCATTCCTTTCAATGAATATTATCGCTGAATGGGATTTTGTAAATAATGATCCTAATGTCGGCAACCAATCAGATTCGGGAGACGGTTCACACGGCACCGAAACACTCTCTACTATCGGCGGTTATGCCCCGGGTCACCTGATCGGTCCTGCATTTAATTCTACTTATATCCTTGCAAAAACAGAAAATACCGATAGTGAAACACCGCTTGAAGAAGATAACTGGATTGCAGCACTCGAGTGGGCAGACAGCATTGGTGTCGATGTTACTTCTACTTCACTGGGCTATATAGGTTTTGATCCTCCCTGGCAGAGTTATACATGGATGGATATGGATGGTAATACTACGGTCATAACCAACGGAGCTGATTATGCAACACATCTTGGTATAGTTGTGGTTAATTCTGCGGGTAATGAAGGTTATAGTTCTTCACATAATACTCTCGGTGCCCCGTCAGACGGAGACAGTGTAATAGCAGCTGGTGCCGTTGGCCTTTCAGGGAGCAGATCTTCTTTCAGCAGCGTTGGTCCTACAGTTGACGGAAGGTTTAAACCGGATATTATGGCGCTCGGCGATGGCGATGTGGTTGCTTCCCCTTATGGCGATCATTCATACTCATACGCAAGCGGAACATCATTCAGCTGCCCGCTTTCTGCAGGCGTTGCTGCATTAATCTTATCTGCAAATCCGGGACTTACACCAATGCAGGTAAGGGATGCAATGAGAAATACTGCCTCACAGAACAGTAGTCCCGACAACCAATATGGCTGGGGAATATTAAATGCCCTCGATGCTGTAAACTATTTCCCTACTCCGGTTGAACTTCAATCATTCTCGGCTGCTGTTGTAAGCGGAAAAGTTAACCTTGAATGGATCACAGCTACTGAAAAAAATAACCGCGGGTTTGAAATTGAAAAAAAATCAAAAGGAACAGACTATAGTACAATAGGATTTGTTCAGGGTTCGGGTACCGTTTCAACACCAAATCACTATAGGTTTGTTGATGAGAACAGTATGAAAGGATTTTTCACTTACAGGCTGAAACAATTAGACTTTGACGGGTCTTATACCTATAGTAATGAAGTTACGGTTGACGTTCCCGCAGCCGGGGATTTTGTTCTGGAACAGAATTATCCTAACCCGTTTAACCCGTCCACAAAAATAAATTACTCGGTGCCGAATGGGTCGGGAGTTAAGTTAATTCTCTATGATATACTTGGAAACCAGGTAAAAGTACTGTCGAATGAATTTAAGGAAGCCGGAAATTATTCTTTTACACTTAATGCTGAGGGTCTTTCAAGCGGAGTGTATATCGTAAGACTTAATGCCGGCACCACAAATAAGGTTATTAAGATTACACTTGCCAAATAGGATTTATGCCTGGAATGACCGGCTGACCATAGCGGTTTACCTTGATTTTCAGGCAGTCTATCTCTAAAATTACTGGCTAAATGAAAACAAATTAAAATAAGGAGAAATACTCGATGTTCCGCAGGGTTATATTACCTTTTGCTGTTTTGGCTTCCCTTTTTCTTAGTTCCTGTGCGCCGAAACATGCTGATATTGTTGTTGCTAAATTTGATGATGAACAAATCAAGATGAATGAATTCGAGAAAATGTACGCAAAGAATTCAGGTAATTATGAAGCTGCTAAAGACGATAGTCTCTCGCAGTTAAAAAATTTCCTGGATCTGTATGTTAATTTCAGGATGAAACTGAGGGACGCATACGTTCGCGGATATGATTCAAATCCCGAACTGAACCAGGAGCTTCAGGATTATAAGGAGAAAGTTGGGGTATCTTATATCCTTGAAAAACAGTTGCTTGCGCCCGGACTTAAAAACCTGTATGACAGGAGGAAAATCGAATTGCGCGTCAGCCATCTTATGATAAGACCTGATTCCACCGGTGACGCCGCAGCAAAACAGCTTGCTCAGGCAATCCTTGACAGCATAAAGCAGGGTGCGGATTTCTCCGAAATGGTGAAGAAATACTCGGATGATAACTATTCGAAAAATATAGGCGGGGACATTTACTATGTTACGGCGGGACTTTTACCTCCGGAATTTGAAGATGCGGCTTATGCAACCCCTGTTGATAGTGTTTATCCTTCGGTTGTTCATTCACGGTATGGTTATCACCTGATAAAAGTAACAGAGAAAAGACAAAGAATTACACAGATCAGGGCCAGCCATATTCTTGTCAACTTTAACGGCCCTGAAGGCAAGGTTGATACAGCTTATGCCAAAGCCAAAATTGACA
>DATFVA010000087.1:0-2772 GCA_035260565.1 Ignavibacteriaceae bacterium
ATCAATATGAGTGAGCACATCCTGAAAAGCGCTTATCGCTTTATTTGTTGAATCCATTGACCGGTATGCCTGGGCCAGCCAGAAGTACGAGGCTATAACAGTATCATTTAGTGCAACTGCTTTTTTAAGATTTTCTTTTACAGAATTATAATCCTTCAGCTGCAGACTAGCGAATCCCAGGAACCTATATGCGGGTTCGAATGCTGCATCTTTTGCAATTTTCTCTGCATAGTACTTTCTCGCCTTTTCAAAATTATTAGTGGTATAATATAGATTACCCAAATCCATTGTCAGATCGTTTTTAGTAGAATCAGTTTTAACCGCTTTGACGAGATAAATGACTGCGAGCGAATCCCTTTTTAAGTATTGAGCCGATTTACCTGCACTAATAAAATCATCATATGTGAAAGCAGAATCTGGGAGCTGTGAATAATATAAGATAGTATTCTGATAATTATTATTAAAATAAAAAGCTTTTGCTGCAAGTCTGATGAGCTGAATATTTCCCGGCAATATTTTCAATGCACTTTCCGCCGCTGCTGATGCCATGTCATATTTCTGAATTCTCAGATAAGAATTGATCAGACAGGTATCAACCTCAGGATTTCCAGGATCAAGCTGACGGAATTTTTCGAGATAAATCACGGCATCACCATAAAGTTTCCCGAGGTAAAATATTTTGCCTGCCTTGTATAATGCTTCTTTATTTTGGGGTTCAAAGCTTAGTATTTTAAGATATTCGTTTACAGCATCAGTATACTTTTTATCATTATAATAAACTGAAGCCAGCTTAAATCTCAGCTTAGTATCAGTAGAATCAACAGATATTTCTTTCTGATAATTAGTAATAGCAAGATCAGTTACACCTGATTTAAGATATGCATCTCCCAACAAATCGTATACTGATTTATTACCCGGCTCAGCTTCACGGATATTAAGCAGTATTTTTATAGCCGAATCCAGTGAATCCTTTTCGAACATTTCCCGTGCAATGGTGATTGCCTTCCCGAAATCCTTATTCCTGACAGATTCCAGAGCTTCTTTATAATTATCCTGGGCAAAGCACACAGTCCAGGTAAGAATTATGAATAATATGATTTTAAGTGATTCTTTCATTTCAGTTTTTATTTATGAGATACTATTTTTACAGATACAGAACCCGGTGCGAGATTTTCAGATAACACTACCTTCTGCCCCTCCGTGCTTGTTAAGAAGGATGTAAAACCTGAAGCTACCCCGAAGTGTTTATCATTTAAGAAAATAAATATTTCACGAGTAAGCGGATATTGTCCATTAATAAAATATGCAGGGTGTGGTATGAAATAATCAATTTGTTTAGTTAGATAGTTCAATACACCGACAGGCATAATTCTGAGGCTATTTGTATCTTTTACCTGGTTAAATCCTGTCAACCCGATACTTTGCGGCTGATTTTTAAGCGCTTCTTTTATTTCTTTATCCCCGTCAAGCAGCACTGCCCCGGCGGGCGGCTTTCCGTCCAGGAACTCACCTTTTATAAATTCATATATGCCTGTCTTCTCTGACGGCAAATAGATTTTCAATTTTGATGATTTACCAGTTAGAAGATCCTTTATATCATCAAAGGATATTTTGGTCAAACTGTTTTGCCGCGAAGTTAAAACAGCAATTCCGCCATAACAAAAATCGTAGGTCTTTATGTCAAGTCTGCGATTATTGATAATTGTCTGTTCAGAACTTGTAAAATTCCTTGATGATATAAACATCACGATATCATCTTTGAGCAATTTTTCAATTCCTTCAGACGTTTTGACAGGAATTACTTTTACTGCCGTTTCGTTATATATGGAAGTAAATGCATCCTTTTCTTTAATGACAAGGGGAAGCACAGATTCATCGGTATATACAGTAACTGAACCTTTGGTCGGTGTTTCTGTTGGTTCATTGCACGTATTAAGTATCGGCAATAATAGTATACAGAAAAGAATTAATCTAATCATTTGAATTCTCCTCCCGCTTATTTTTATAAAAAGATACTACTATTCTGTAAACGCCATATAAGATTAGTACAACTGCCATCATATTTTTAAATTCACCCGGGAGATACGCAGGGGTGATATTAAAGATCAAGACAGCTGAACCGGTTATAACAAATACCGATCCCAGAAACAACCCCAGATAATTAAATAATTTTATCGTGTTCATTTAATTTGAAATCTAAATGGTACGACAACCCATACGGTTACCGGCTTATTGTTCTGAATTGCCGGGCTGAAAACGCTTTTCATTGCTGCATCAATTGCGGGCTGATTAAATAATTCGGCGTCGGTCTTTACTATAACGGCCTTTTTAGGGTTGCCTTCCTTATCTACCAGAACTTTTACGTAAACAGTTCCTTCCAGACTCGCACGTATTGCCATCTCAGGGTATGCCGGCTTAACTGCTACAACTAATTCAGGAAGTTTTTCGACAGGAATGAATTTGTCAATAGGAGGTTCATCATCTGAATTCTGCTCTATTTTAATATCCTGAGTCACCCTCACGTTACCGATTCCGGTTTCAATTTTGGGAGAGACAACCTGACTCATTTCCTGCTGAGTTGCAATTGTCTGTGTAGGCGGGACCTCTGTTTTTGGAACCGGCACAGGAATTCCGACTGTCGGTTTCACCTGAGGAGCAGCAACAGCCAATTGCTGAGGGATATCATTCGCTATACTGGGGGGAGGACCAAGTTCACTGTATTTCATTATCCTTACAGTGGGTATATTATCTATATTCTGACCGTCCAGAGAT
>DATFVA010000088.1:0-4818 GCA_035260565.1 Ignavibacteriaceae bacterium
AACAATGCAAAGAGTAGTATAAATCTTTTCATAAGATCCTCCTCAGAAGGCTTTTGAGATATGAAGTGCCGGTCATCTTTCCTCCCTGTAACCTTTTAATCTGCTTGAAATTACGTAAGGATATTATTATAAGCAATCTTAACGATTATATTCGTTCTCTGCTTATTCATCTCTATTCTTCTCTCTACGACATCGTGCGGCCCTGTGCCTAAAAAACCGAAGCGGCTTGTCTCACGATGAATATTCTAAAAATTATCCCCGGTTTATTTTCTTCGGCCGCAGAGCGGCAGAAACTTCAGTAGTATCGACAGAAAGCTCTGTGGAAAAAGCTGCAGAGCAGCGAAACATAAATTATCTGCTAAATAAGAGAGTCTTTAACCTGAAATTTTAACTTTGATAGAATTGTATTTATGGTATTTTTTGTAAATGATTTTTTGTATTTATTGATTAAATTGAATTCAGTTAATTATAAAAATGATTTCTGTATTTTACCCATAATATGAGAATTCCCGAAACTAAAATAGAAGAAATACGGTCCGCCGCGAACATTGTTGATGTTATCTCGGGTTATGTACAGTTGAGGAAACGGGGACATAATTTCCTGGGGCTTTGTCCTTTTCATTCTGAAAAAACACCATCTTTTACTGTAAGCGAAGATAAGCAGATCTTCCATTGTTTTGGCTGCCATACCGGCGGAAATGTATTCAAATTTTTGATGGAATACGAAAAGGTTTCGTTTATAGAGGCAGTGCAGGAACTAGCTGAAGAACTGGGTATTCCTCTTGAGTATGATCAGAAGGAGTCGGCAGAAAATCAAACCGAACAGGAAATTCTTTATGATATAAATACTGAGACGGCAAGGTATTTCTCCGCCAACCTCCTTAATTCGGATGAGGGGGAGGTTGCATTTAATTACTTCCAGAATAGGAAGATAAAACCGGCTACGATGAGAGCTTTCGGACTCGGTTATGCATTTAACGGTTGGGATAGACTGCTTCGCTTTCTCCAGGAAAAGAAGATTGACCTTGAAAGAGCCCTTCAGCTGGGACTAATTGGAAAGTCTGCCGAAGGAAGATTATATGATAAGTTTTCTTCACGCATTATCTTTCCTATATTTTCTCCTAATGGCAGGGTGGTTGCGTTTGCAGGAAGGATACTTGAGAATAAAGAAGGTGCTGCTAAATATCTTAATTCTCCCGAGTCTGTAATCTATACAAAGGGTCGGATATTGTATGGATTGTCTCACGCTAAAGATGAGATCAGAAGAGTTGATAAAGCCATACTTGTTGAAGGCTATATGGACCTGATTTCGCTCTACCAGAACGGTATTAAAAACGTCGTTGCTGTTTCGGGTACTGCCCTTACGGAAGAGCAGGTCCAGCTTCTATCCAGGTACAGTAAGAATGTAGTCTTGCTCTTTGATGCCGATGCTGCCGGCATTAAGGCCGCAATGAGAAGTATAGAACTCTTATTAAAAAAAGATTTTGAGATTAAAATTATTTCCCTGCCCCAGGGTGAGGACCCTGATTCTTATGTTAATAGCTATGGTAAAGAAAAATTTGAAGAACTGATAAAATCCGCAAAGAATTTTCTCGAGTATCAGTCTGAATATTATGAATCTCTCGGCAGGTTTAATGACGCTGCCGGCACCACTGATGCTATCCGCGACCTGGTAAAACCTCTTGCATTGATAAATGATGAACTAAAAGCCAGCCTTTTAATAAAAAATATAGCTAAGAGATTTAACCTCCGGGAAAAACTGCTTGAAAGTGAACTCAACAAAGTTAAATCAGGGCTGAAAAGGCAGTCGGTGGTGGAAGCTGAAAGGCAGCAGAGAAAGGTCAATGAAAAAGAAAAAACCATATTAAAGACTAATAAAGATCTTCCTTCTCAAACCGTAAACCTTGAGAAAGAATTAATTAAGCTTCTGCTGGAAGGTAACCGCGATATAATTGACTTCATTCTTCGTCATATAAAACCAGATGAATTCAGGATAGATATACATCAGAAACTGGCCGAACTTATACATACTGCATCAATGCATGAAGAAGAGCCTAACGCCGGCGGGTTGATTGATAAATTGGAGAGTGAGGATTATAAGTTATATGCAAGGGAATTAACTTTTGAAAAATACCAGATTAGTAAAAACTGGGAAGATATTAATCCGGCTGCGGATTATGAAATTATATTAAAAAAATATGCCCAGGATGCTGTAAGAAAATTTAAATTAAAACAAGTCGAAGAAAAAATTTCCAATCTGAACAATACCCTTTCGGGTTTAACGGATGAAGAAGAAAAAATTGATCTGATGAAAGAAATAAGGGATCAGCAGAGGGAAATACAGCTTATAAGAGAAGACCTGGCAGGTGAGAATGTCAATTATGAAGAGGAATAATACGGACAATAAATTTAGTATAATTCACCGGCTATTTTGGAAATATGCACTATAGACAGGCTAAACACGGCAAATTATTAATCAATATTCTTCCGGATAAATGTGATTTTTGCGGATGCTGCGTTGGAGTCTGCCCGGAAGATGCTATTGAATTAAAGGAAGCAGAGATTTTTATCATAGATTCACGATGCACCAATTGTGCAAAATGCGTCTGGTCATGTCCGATTGAGGTAATCGAATTCAGTCGCGATGGGGTTTTTGCCGGGTAAGCCATAATAGCTGAATTAGTTATTTATTGTAAATTAAGATAATCTCAGGTAAGCATAAATTTCCAGCAGAATGAAAAAAGAGTATGATGTAATAGTTGTAGGGGCAGGACCGGCGGGGAGCATAGCTGCAAGGACTGCCGCTCAAATGGGTGTGTCTGTCCTGATGCTTGAAAAAGACCGCGATGTCGGGTATCCCGTAAGATGCGGTGAGGCGATAAGTAAGGCCGGAGTGGAGGAATTCATTCAACCTGACCCCAAATGGATTGCCGCCTCAATAAGTAAATTTTCCTTCAATGCCCCCGATGGAACCGAAGTTATTTTAAGTTTCGGCGAAGCCGGGTATGTGCTTGAAAGGAGAATATTTGATTATGAATTGGCCAGGACAGCCGCAGAAGCGGGTGCAGATATTTTAACAAGAGCATATGTTAACGGACTTCTTTCTAGTGAAAATCAAGTCTCGGGAGTGAAATTCGAATTTAATGGTGAAGAAAAACAGGTAAAAGCTAAGGTTGTTATAGCAGCCGATGGAGTGGAATCAAGGGTCGGCAGGTGGGCAGGTTTGAAAACTCATATTGATTTCCGAAATATGGAAAGTGCTGTTCAAATTACAGCGGCAAATATTCCCTTAAATAACGATACACTCTATTTCTACTTCGGTAAGGATGTTGCACCTGATGGGTATTTCTGGATCTTTCCTAAGGGGAATAATAAAGCTAATATCGGCCTGGGAGTCAGCGGCCTGGTCGGAAAGAAAAAATCCGCACAATCATTCTTGAATGACTTTATGAAAAAGTATTACCCGGAGGCACCGGTATTAACTACGATCGCGGGAGGTGTCCCCTGCAGTATTACTCTTCCTAAAATCTCCGCTCCCGGTATTTTGCTGGCGGGAGATGCCGCCCGCCAGGTAAACCCATTGAGCGGGGGCGGTATAGCAAGTGGAATGATTGGCGGCAGTATCGCAGGCCGCATAGCTGCTGAAGCAGTAAAAACAAAAAACCCTGATCATATACTGATATATGATAAGGAGTGGGCAAAACGGTTAGGCAAACGACATGAGATTTTCGACAGGATTAAAAACGGTATTTATAATTTCTCAGACGATAAGTTCAATAATATTGCGCATAGTTTTAACAGGGTACCCCCTCAGAAAAGAACTCTCAGGAAACTCTTTACGGCGGCACTTGTGAATAATCCTTCCCTCATCTATGATGTTGCCAAAGTATTCGTAGAGAAAAACTCTAACCCTAAAATATTCTGAACCGTTTTAATATATTTCACCTTCATTCTTAGCGCGGCAAGCCGGCAGCCAAAAGCTAAAGTATTATGATAGAACATTACCGTTCGGCTTTAGCCAACGGACCTGGACCATCAACAAAAATCCAGGCTTTAGCCACATTGCTTGAGATAAATATCTTGACCTAAAAAACAAAAATCTGACTGAGGATACTATACATACTCCCGGTTGAACTTCAGGTCAAAAAAACCTATAATATATTTTCAAAATTTTTATAATGAGCAATTAAAAGCCTGCCTGGATACTGCTTAATATTTCATCAATATATCACCAAAAATACTCGTTCAACCGTCCATGAACCGTCTTTTCCCCGGTATAACAACGTGCTTACTACGGGGGTCATCCGCAGTGAAAATGAAGAAAAAGATGAATTCAGATGCGCAAAAGACCTGCTCGCCGGGAATTTGTTAAAATACTTATTGCTTCTTCAGTTTTTTAAAAATATCTTCATTGATGAAATAACGGGAAATAATATATCCGGGGAAAGAATATGCCTATTACAACATCTCGTACTGGTGAAAATGCTCGTGTAAAAATTGATTTTAGTCAATGCAGCGACTGCGGTCTATGTTCTTTAGTCTGTAAAGACCTGACTCTACAGATGAAGCACGGAAAAATTACGGTTGATGAGAATCCGGTCTTCGGCTGTACTGGATGCGCCCAGTGCGTGGCAGTTTGTCCCGAGGACTGTATCGAAGTTGACGGCCGTACAATTACAATGGATGACTTCTTTCCTCTGCCGGAAGCTAAAACCGCCGCAAATTATGCACAGCTGCATTCTTTGATGTTTAAAAGAAGGAGTATAAGGGACTTTAAAGATAAAGAAGTTGAACAGGAAAAAATTGATCAGATACTCA
>DATFVA010000089.1:0-3004 GCA_035260565.1 Ignavibacteriaceae bacterium
AAGCTGAAAGTTCAGGTAATATGCTTTCCTTATTATGGCTGCTCTGCGCTTAAGCTCTGTTACACTGTTAAGATTATCCGTCCCTCTTGCTGCCAGTATCCCGTAAACTACTTCCTGCGTATCAAAGGGTGCAAGGGTGAAGGGACCGGTGGATAAATAATGGCCAAAGAAATTATACGGCGGACGGGGAACTGAATCATTTTCCGGCCAGTTAAGTGCAGTCCAGCCTGTATTTGATTCAGGATCTCCCGGCACCATAAAAGGTGTGGGCTGCATGGTAATAGGATCTGTGATCGGGATATATCCGCCTGCATAAATTCCCTGAACGATATTACGGTATTGTGCGCCTAAATCAAATGAGTAAGCGGTACTGGGTTGTGTTGCGTAAATCGTGTCCTCAATTCTTGGAGCGTTTTCATCATTATTAAAAAATCCATAGAAACTGTCCATAGTCCGGTTTAAAAAGCCATTCCTCCATTGATTCTCGTAATATGCACTATCCGATGAACCAGCTGTTATTAACGGGCCTTCGAGCAGTAAATAACCAAAGGCTGGCGGGTTATCACCATATTGATAATTATCCTGGTTTTGTAGAAAGTAACAATAGCCCATTTTTGAAACGGTATCGCATCCCGCAGCCCGGATGTTTTGCAATAAGTTTACCGTTTCATAACCCGAAACAGCTGAAAGATACAGGCTGTCGAAAGTTGATGACTGTTTATTAATCATTTTGATTTTTATAAATACAGCATCGCCTAATATTCCCGCCCTGTTAAAAGCCCAGGATGTAACCTGATATTCGAGACCTAAAGGATGATTAAATATTCCGCTGTCAGGGAAATTAACATCGTTAGACACATAAAAAGTAACTTCATCTCCCAAATACTCGAGCTGATCTACTCCTCTTGTAAAGACTCCGTCTTTATCCCTATCCACCCAGGGAGCGCCGTCCTCCACGGGCCATTCGTTATAATCCTGCTCTAGCTGATCCCTTTCGGGGCCGTAAGGAGTTGTTTCCCAATTCTGTCTGATTCGGTGAACACGGTATCTCTCCCTTAAAAAATCATCTGGGTTTCCATTGTCAAGTACCCTTCCCGGTCTCAGCCATCCGAACTGACTAAGGTCTCCATTAAAATAAACCCGGGAATCTTTTTTGCCAAAAATTAAAAAAGCATCCTGCTGGTTTAGCCATTGATAGGCGATCGGACCGCCAGGCCAGAGCAAATCGCCCTGATAAATATTGTCAAAGACGAAGTCCGGACTCCAGAATGTTCCGTTATTCCATATATTAAATTTGAATTGGTTGATAGCTAAAATATTATAGGTATCATGATGATCAAGAATATATTCCGGCCACTGTGCGAATGATATATTCGAATTTAATATCACACTTATTATAAATAACGAAACGAATAAATTTTTCAACTTAAGTATGTTTGATTGATAGATATAGTTGTAAAATTAACCTGTCTATCGAAGAAAAAAGGAACAGGTTCCTGTGCATATAATAAGTATTGTGGGATAAACTCTAAACCGGGAAGTAAAAAGAATAAAAGCAGTATAAACTTTATTTTCCGTAAAAATTCATTAAGCTTCAAAATCGACCCCGCCTTCCATATCCGAAATTAACCCAAATAAAAATTATAAGCAATTCAAAGCTAAATTGATGCCTGTGCCCTCTGGAAAGGAGACACGGTTTCCTGCAAACTATAATCGTGACTCGATTCGTCAAATTCATTCAATTCCAAAGTGTTCCGCTCCGTTGCTAAACCGCTTTCCTTGATTTATCAGTTTCCTTTCTCATTTCATACACGTTCCTTATCCGTCCTATATACATCTCACATACGTCTCACATTCGTTCCAGATACGTTCCACATACGTCTCACATACGTTTGAATTACTAACTAAAAAGTACTATATTTCGATTAAAAAGGAGAGAAAAATTATGGCAGAAGTTAAATCATCAGTAATAGGAGAGCTCAGCGGGAGAATTGAGAATTTTATCTACAGAAACCGTTATGGTAAGGTTATCGCCTATCATCGCCCGGTAAATCAGAAGGTCAGTAAATCGCAGAAAGCAGTAACAGCCCGGAAAAACTTTGCCTCTCTGGTTGCCCTGGCCAAAACTGTAAACTCGGTTCCCAAACTTAAAGAAGTCTGGCGATCCGCAAAGGTAGAGGGTACAAGTGCATATCATAGGCTCATAAGGAATAATGCAAGGCTTGTAAATAATGGATTACTTACAACAGAAAATAAAATTACCCCTGAAGGACTTCCTATAAGGCTGATTTCGGCTGAAATTGAAAATAAGATATTATATCTGTCTTTAGAGTGCCCGGTGAGTCCGGATCTTACATTCCCTGCAATGATGTATATTCATCTTTATTTCGGCAATGCATCAGGCTCGATAGTCCCGTTGTTTAAAGAAATTTCTGAACCGAAACCTGGCGGAGTTTATAACCTGGAACTTTCGCTTGAGGGCAGCATAAAGAAACTGCTCTCCAAAGATCCTGCCCCTGTTGTCTATGCAGCACTCGCAGGAGGAACAGCCTATAAGAAAAAAGTCTACTGGACCAGCACAGTCTCGTCCCACTTGTAAAGCGATTCGCTGAATCGCTTAACCCCCCGTACAGCAAAACGCTGTTTCTGTAAAGCGAAACGCCGTTTCGCTCAAACTCCTGTAAAGCGAAACGCCGTTTCGCTTAAGCTTAAACAGATACTGCCTCTGTAAAGTGGGATTTATCTCACTCAACATAACGCCTCATTCCTTTACTTCGTGTACTTCATATTCACGACGCAGTCGTGAACTTTGCGCTGCTCCTCCAGCGCAGCCGGTCCACCCCTTACTATATATATTCTCCCTTCCACTATCTCTTTTATTCCTTATCCCTTGTTCCTTGTTATCTGTTCCTTGTTCCTTGTTACCTGTTCCTTGTTCCTTGTTCCTTGTTCCTTGTTCCCTGTCCTCCCTATTCCTTGTAACTCTTCCTGAAATGCATTAATT
>DATFVA010000090.1:0-5261 GCA_035260565.1 Ignavibacteriaceae bacterium
GTATAGTTGCTATTCCCGCTTCCCTGGCTAGTTTTTCAGCAAAGTCCATATCATTCATATCTGTGATTTGTGAATAATCAAGAAGCTGAAAGTATGTGCCTGATGCAGGTTTGAAATCCCACCTGGAATTCTTCATGTATTTCAGAAATAAATTTCTTTTCAGTTCATAAAAATTATTAAGCTTAAGGTAATGACTTTCATTATCCAGATACTCGGAGTATGCATACTGAATTGGGGTATTAACTGCAAATACCATAAACTGGTGAACTTTCCGGAATTCTTTCATCAAAGCTTCCGGTGCTGCACAGTAACCCAGTTTCCAGCCGGTTGTATGGAAGGTCTTGCCGAAAGAAGATATAACAAAAGCTTTTTTAGATAGTTCTTTCGAACCGGAAACGGAAATATGCTGCTTATCATCGAACACTATATGCTCATATACTTCATCACTTAAAATAAAAATATCCTTATTCCGGGTAATATCCTCAAGTTTTTTTATATCTGTTTCATTTATTACACTGCCGGTCGGATTATGTGGTGAATTAAGGAAAATCATCTTTGTTCTGGTGGTGATAGCTTTACCTGCCTTGTCCCAGTCAATTGAAAAATCAGCTTTTTTCAGAGGAACAAACACCGGGATACCGCCGTTAATTTTCACTGACGGGGCATAACTGTCGTAAGCGGGTTCAAATAAAATTATTTCATCACCTGGGTTAATTATTGCTGAGGCAGCAGTATAAATAGCCTGCGTTGCACCGGCAGTAATGTTAATTTCAGTCTCCGGATTATACCTTCGTCCGTAAAGCTTATTTATTTTCTCAGAAATTTTGTGTCTTAATACTGGTACACCCTGCATAGGTGCATATTGATTGAACCCCTTTCTCATATAGAAATCTACCAGATCAATTAACTCCTCCCGGCAGTTGAAATCCGGAAAACCCTGGCTGAGATTAATTGCATTATATTCAGCCGCCATCCGTGACATTGTAGTGAAAATGGTAGTCCCTACATCGGGTAGCTTAGACTTCAACAATTCGTTATGGTTATTCATTTTAAGGAATCAATTAATTGTACCGCCCAAAAATAAATAAAATATATTACTGACTGAAGTTTAGACGGGAATTAAAGTTTAAGCCTGCCTGCTAGCCAGCAGGTTCAGGTTCAAATCAGATCAAAACAGGCAGGATTACTCTACGTCAAATTCAGCCCCGTCAGGACGAATGGAATCATACAAGGCTTTTAACCGGTCATAAGCGAATCTGTTTCCCCGCTGTGCTGATTCCCTGTAATATTTTACAGCTTTAGCTTTATCTCTTTCAAGGCCGATACCATTTTCATAAGCGTACGCTAAGGCGGACTGTGCCAGCACAGAACCTTTTCCGGATGCGGAAAACAGCTGATCCAGTTTAGTCTCATAATTTGAAGTGGATAATTGATCCAGTACAATAGCCGCATTCATCCTTATTTCCGCCTCTTTAGAACCAAGATTTTTAGCGTGCTGCCACAAAGTAAAAGCTTTCTGCATATTCTGCGGCTCTTTGCCGGATGAATAAAAATAAAGTCCATATTCAAGAAGAGAAGGGGTGAAATCTTTTTCTGCAGAACTTGCAAGCAGGTTTAATGCATCCTTCAAGGTTATCTGATGATCAAGACCCAGAATCTCAAGTCCATACCAGTCGAACATCGCGGTTTTATTTCCGGAATCGCTCGTATTTTTTATTAACGGGAAAAATCTTCCGGCCTTTTCCATTTGATAAAGAAGGATTGAGGCGGTAGGACTGTCAAGTCTGGATGCCCTGATGTAATATTCAATTGCTTTCAGCAGGTCCTTATCATAATAGATTCCGGATTCAAACAGGTAGCCGAGAAATGCAAGCGCTTCAGGACTGCCGTATTCTGCAGCTCCATTTATCAAAGAAATAAAAGAAGATATCGAAACAAAATTTGTATCCTGCAAACTGTTCTTCACTGAATCTGAGAGAACATTGGAGCCGGAATGAGTCAGATCTTCAAGAAGTCTTTTACGGGTTACTTCAGGAATGGAATCAAGTACATTTTCAAAATCTATATACACTAATCCAAGTGAAGATTTAAGCGAAGCATTCCCCGACCCTGCTGATGAATCAGCCCGGTTCAGGTTAGAAGCAGTTGTATCGATCTTAGCTTCGGGTACCTTAGCCTTAATTTCTTTTAATGTCTCCTCAGCATCCTCATTACCTTTTTCAGCAGATTTACTTATCCAGCTGTAAGCTTTACCCCAATTACGTTTAACTATCAGGTTATCGGTATAGAGAAGTCCGACAGCATATTGTGCAGGAGACATTCCTTCTTCAGCGGCCTCTTTAAAGAATTTAAATGCTCTGAAGGGGTCCCATTCTGTTCCCCAACCGTTTATAAGCAGTATTGCATAATTATACTTTGCGGCAGTCACGCCATGATCAGCGGCGCTCTTTATCCATTTCGCAGCTTTAACAGTGTCTGCTTCAACTCCTTCTCCAAGAAGGTATCTTATTCCAAGTTCGTGCTGTGCAAGGGGGTCGCCGGAATTAGCTTCCCGGATAAGATTAAACTGCTGCCAGATTCTGTAGGAAAGGTCAGGCTGGTAGAACAGATTGGGCCTTGGGGATGGTCTGTTGTTCTTGAATGCAAAGCTTTTTGTTGAGTCCTGGCCAAAAGCAGAAGTGACAATAAGCAGGCAGGAAAGTATTATAAAGAGAATCTTCAAATTATTAATAGTTTTAGGTGTTAAACAGTAAGTATTACCGGAAGTTTTATTATTCTAAAAAAGATTACCAATATTAGAAACAAATATTATAATAAAAGTTTAATAAAAGGAGATAATTTTTCGGGAAGGGGAAATTGTTTATCCGCAACGTAATCTTCAGCCATCCGGGTTATCCATTCCCTGTTGGAATTTATTCCGTTTATTTCAATCATTAAAGGGTTATCACCAATTAATTTATAGCTGTTGATTTCGAGTTGTACCGGTTTATCCTCACCTGTCAGCATTACAGAGATAAAAATATTTTTCTCACTGCTGTTGATTTCAAAATCAATCAGTTTACCATATTTTTCTATTTTCTTTTTCAGGATCAGTTTAGCTGAAACATTTGTTAATTCGTCTTTTATATATGAAAAGAACTTCATATTATTGATCATCTGAAAATTTAAGAACCTGCGGTTCATCAAAATTAAAATCTCTGCTTCCCAGAACAAAAGCCGCAGTAAATGTAATTTCTGTCATGCCTGCACCGGAGGTTGGATTATAAGGATTGTAAACTACCGCCAGTTCAAAGTTAGTTTTTGAGATGGACTGATTTTGTGTCCTGAATCCAAACCCGTATCCCTGGTAGACCCGGCTGGATAATAAATTCTGATCTGCTCCTGCTATCAATCCGTAATCTGCAAAAGCTATACCTCCTATAACAAAGCCCAGAATACTATAAGGAGTAAAAATTCTCATCTCAAGGTCCAGGACGTTTCTCTTCAGCCCCGGTATTGCAAGTTCATTGAAACCAGGCATCCCTGAAGCCCTGTCGAGATAAATCTGTTCCCCATCATACCTGTTAAACCCGAGAATATAATTATTCTGTATGAATAATCTTCCTTTCCATTGATCCTTATACAGAAGTGGAGAGTGGTAAATAAACCCTAATTTTATTGTATTCTGTTCCCAGTTATTTGAATAGCGGAATCCGCCAAGTTCAAAATTTCCTGAAAGGTATCCTATGTTCTCTACTCGTGTTGAATATAAAAGCCGCAATCCATAATACCACCTGTTGGAAAATTCCCTGGAATCTGAACCGGTTGTAAACGAAGCCATTCCTCCTGTGGGTATATCTTCTGTGACACCGAATTCATTCACATAATATGATTTATAAAATTCTCTGTTTAATAATCCAAAGCTGGCCAGGTATAGCCTGTGATTCTCAAATATACGATTCGAATCGGGGAAAACCGGCGGCCTTATCCTGTAATGTTTCCGGTAGTATCTTCCCGAAAGTATAAAAGATGAGTTTCGTTTGAATTGTTGTGAACCGAATAAAACAGGGAACGATCTCCCCACCCATAAATCCTGCGAATCATAGCTGTGGGGAATCAGGATGATTGATTTATTACCATCGATAAATCTCAGGTCATCATGCTGCCAGGTAAAATTCAAACCTCCTGCCCATTTTGTACTGGTTGTAAAAAATGTTCTGCTTAGACCAATACCGAACAAATTGCTCTTATTATTACTGGCAATATTTAATGATGCATCTACAAAAGTTCCTTTAATATTGTGCATTGTATAATCAAACTCGCCGCCCCAGCCGATATATTTGTCCTCATCATGGGTAATGGTTATGCCTGCAGAATGACCAATTCCGAGAAAATTATTATCTTTTAATCCGAGGTAGCCGTTTTTATTTTTAGGACTATATGAAAGTTGAGGATCAAGCGTCCATTTATCTTTAGTTTTAACTTGCACATTTACTTTCCCCTCTGCATTAACGACTGTAATTCTCGCATCATAAAAATACCCTGATTTACGTAATAGTCTTTCGCTGTCGTCAATGGCTTGCGGATCTAACTTCTCACCTTCCTTAAAAAGGAGAATATTCTTTATTACCCAGCTTCTTGTCCTGATATGAAATGCATTCCCTATTTCCCCGAAAATATCAGGGTGCCAATCGTTTCCATCCTGTATGGATGGACCGGCAACATCGATGTTATTTATATAAATTTTATTAATAATTTTACCGCCATTTGCTTTAATGTTTGCTGAATCAGTAGATGAACTGAATGCAAATAATCCGGAATGAAGGATTACCGTTGTTGCTATAATAAGAACAAACATTCTGCTATTAATCATATATTCAAGATATCGTTTATTATGATATTTTAACAATACCTTAATTATAGTTCTGTGACCCCGGGGGAATTTTGTAATTATGGCTTTTTTTCTTGACCTGAATATTCTATTGAGGTAACTTAAATCTCATAAAAAACTGACAATTGTCACAGAAGTCTTTACCAACATTAAAGGAAGTATATGGGAGTAAATGTTTCCGCTGCTGATCTTATGGTAATTGCCGGTTATATTATCCTCGTTCTTGCCATTGGATTTTATTTCAGAAAAAAACATAAAAACAGCGAAGAGTACTTTCTTGCGGGTAGAAATGTAGGCTGGGTGGCAATTGGTGCATCCCTGTTTGCAACGAACATCTCAAGCGAACATTTCCTGGGACTTGCAGGAACTGGTGCGCAGTCCGGACTTGCTG
>DATFVA010000091.1:0-5431 GCA_035260565.1 Ignavibacteriaceae bacterium
TTTTTATCTACCTTAGTTTTCAATAATTCAAAGACATTTATCAGTCTGATCTTTGTATCTCTCGGTAAAATAATATCATCCAGGTAGCCGCGTTCAGCGGCTTTATACGGATTTGCAAATTTTTCAATATATTCAGCAAGCTTTTTCTCCGTTTCTGCCACGGGATCCTCCGCTGAAGAGATCTCCTTTTTGAATATTATTTCAACTGCGCCTTTTGGTCCCATAACCGCAATTTCTGCCGAAGGCCAGGCAAAATTAAAATCGCCGCGGATATGTTTAGAGTTCATAACGTCGTATGCTCCTCCATACGCTTTCCTTGTTATGACTGTAACTTTAGGAACAGTAGCTTCACAGAATGCATAGAGCAGTTTAGCCCCATGTCGAATAATACCGTTCCATTCCTGCTCTGTACCAGGCAAAAATCCGGGTACATCTTCCAGAACGAGCAGCGGAATATTGAACGAATCACAAAAACGGACAAATCTGGCACCTTTAACAGAACAGTTGATATCAAGTACACCAGCAAGCACAGAAGGCTGATTAGCCACAATTCCTATCGACATTCCTCCGATCCGGGCGAAACCAACTATGATATTTTCTGCATAGGATGAATGAACCTCGAAAAAATCTCCATCATCCACAAGCAGTTTTATTACCACTTTCATATCATAGGGTTTATTTGGATTCTCAGGAATTATATTATCAAGCTCTTTAACAGGCACCATGAACGAACGGTCAAACTCTTTTTCGGGAGTTCTGTCAAGATAATTAAGAGGCAAAAAACTCATCAGCTTCCGTACGTTAAGCAGAGTCTCAATCTCATTTTCATTCGTAAAGTGAGCCACTCCCGATTTAGATGCATGGGTATCTGCTCCTCCAAGATCCTCAAAACTTACATCTTCGTGGGTGACGGTCTTTACAACGTTGGGACCTGTTACAAACATATAGCTGGTATTCTTCACCATAAAAACAAAATCAGTAATGGCCGGAGAATAAACGGCACCTCCCGCACAGGGACCCAGAATAACCGAAATCTGAGGAACAACTCCTGAAGCAAGCGTATTAAGTAAAAATATATCTGCATAACCGCCCAGGCTGACAACACCTTCCTGTATCCTCGCACCGCCTGAATCATTCAATCCTATAACAGGAATTCCCGCCTTCATTGCCAGGTTCATCATTTTTACAATCTTCTCTGCGTGTGCTTCAGAAAGAGAACCACCGAATACCGTAAAATCCTGGCTGAATAATGCAACGGGTCTGCCGTCTATTCTGGCTGTACCGGTGACTACACCGTCCCCCGGGTAATGCTCTTTATCGAGACCAAAATCGGTGACGCGATGCTTTACAAAAGTATCAACCTCTTCAAAACTGCCTTCATCCACGAGAAGTTCTACTCTTTCCCGGGCAGTAAGTTTTCCTTTTTTGTGCTGACTTTCAATACGTTGAGGTCCGCCGCCAAGTTTCGCTTTTTCCTTATTCTTAAGGAGACGGTCTATCTTTTCCTGCATTTAACTCCATACAAAATTTTATACAAAAAATAAGTTTAGCTATCTCTGAGTTTTTATTAAATGGAAAAATTCATGGTTCCCTGCTGATTTTCTTTATAATACGCTTCCTCTATCAGCCTGCGGTACTCAATGAATTTTTCATTGTTATAGTCATTAATAAATTCTCCCGGGATCTCGAATTTACTGTATATTTTCGCGGGTGCTTTACTCATGAGGAAAATACTTCCTGATAAACGCAATGCTTCAGTAACATTAGTTGTGGCAAGAAGAAAATGAGTATCAACTTTCCGCGAGATTCCGTAGATCAGACCATACATCTCTTCTTTTGCGGCAGCATCCATTTTTTTGAAACAATCATCAAGTAAAAGAACAATGGGGTTAAACAACAATGCCCTGGCGATACTTATTCTGAATCTGAAGCCAAAGCTCAAATTATGAGGATAATGATTTTCATAGCCGGACAAACCGGTTAAACGTATCATATCATTGATATCATTACCAATATCATTTTTTCCACAAGTTTCGAGCCTGCATGCTAACTCTATATTATTTCTAACATTTAGCCACGGCAGGGAGGAAGATTTCTCAGGAATTAAAACTATTTTACCTGCAGCTTGTAAATATTTCTCTCCTCCAAGAATAACCTCACCCGAAGTCGGTTTCTCAACTCTGGAAATAATCTTAAAAAGAGTCGATTTGCCGCTTCCGAATGACGCAAGAATTGACGCAATTTTTGGAGAATCAGCGGGTATTGCAAAAGAGACATCCTCAAGCACCTTTTTCTTTATACCGTAAGTATCGGAAAATATTTTCGTAATGCCCGACAGGCGGAGGATTTCAGTTTTGTCACTCATTCCGAACTCCAGAAAATAAATTTATTTTCAATAAACCGTAGGAGAAAAAATCCGGCAGAAATTGTAAGGGTTATTATTAATATTGACAGGCAGAGCGCCGACAGATCGCGATAGTTTAATGTCTGTTGAAGTAATGAACCCAGTCCGTATCGTTTAGAAATAAATTCGAAGAAAAGGATGAGTGTCCATAATTGCATATGAAAGCGGTTTAAACGAGTGAATATCCCGGGTTTTATTTCATTCCACAAGATATTTTTGTTTAAGAATAAGTCATCGGCACCCAATGACTTAAATGCGGCAGCATAAGTCTGATTGGGATTGGCTGCGGCTGACCGCATCTCAATCATCCACCATGAAAGCGCCACTATGAAAGAAAATAGATATGTGACTACAAATGATTCCGGAAACCAGAATGCGAATAAAATACCCGACAAAATGGCCGGAAAAAAGGCGGCAATCTGTAAAAGAAAACCGGTTAAGAACTTTGGCGGGGCTGATTGATTGAATATTGATCCGCGTATAGAATATAAAAAAAGAAAAGCCAACAGCGGCGGCAGATACACTGCGGAAACTGTTTCAAAAAAATTGGCAATAAGATGGTAGTCATCGAACAGGGCGGGGATAGATAGGAGTACTATTCCCGGCCTGGGCAGAAAATTGTTCGCGGGAAGAATAAATTCGAATAAAATTATCCAGAGAACAAGTAATACAAACAGGATATAAAAGAAAGGTTTCCTTACTAAGATGCTTCTGGTTACCATAAATGACATATGTATTGTTATTTCCGAAGTAAAAAAATAAAGAAATGTTGAGATAAAGGAAAGCTGAGGTAAAATTAACCAGATTGTGAATTGAGCGATTGTGCCCTGCGGCGGGTAAGCTGATACCGTAATTTGACTGACTACAGGTTAATGTTATGCGTAATTTGAGGCTGTGGAATAATTAAATAATTACGCTTTTTCAAGTAATGATATATCTGCACCTGCAATGGCTCCCAGATTTCTGGTAATTTTTTCGATTTCCCAGTCCCACCATGCGATAGAAATAAGCCGGGAGATAATCTCAGGATCAAACCTTTTTCTTATCAATACAGCGGGGTTACCGCCGAATATTTCATATGGCCCTACATCCTTAGTTACAACTGATTTCGAGGCAATGATTGCTCCGTCACCTATCTTTACACCCGGCATTATTAAGCTGTTGTAACCGAGCCAGACATCATTACCTATTACGGTATCCCCTTTATACGGCAGTTCATTCCTGGCAGGCGTAACTTTTTCCCATCCGTTCCCGAAAATATAAAATGGAAAAGTTGAAAATCCATTAACTTTGTGGTTGGCTCCGTTCATTATAAACTTCACATCTTTAGCAATCGCACAAAACTTTCCTATTACAAGCTTATCCCCAATAAACGGAAAAAGATAAAGGACATTCCTTTCAAAATTTTCTGAACCGTCCGGATCGTCATAATAAGTATAATCACCCACGATAATGTTAGGATTTTTAATTGTCTTCTTAATAAAACAGACCTGCGGGAATGCATTCATCGGGTGAATATTCTCCGGATCCGGTCCATTCATAGCATCTCCCTGCATTGTAAATTTTTTAGCAATGTTATAGAAATGAAGCAGCATTAAATCTGGTGATCACTTCACCTTAAAGTATGCTTTAATTTCTTTTTTTAATTCATCATCAGTTAATACATATCCGAGAATTTCAGGAGTATTAACGCCATCTGCAAGTATTGTCCCGAAATCAGCTGAATCACGGTAAACAGTAAATATCATCTTCAGTCATATAGTTATCCATTCACCCGTGGTTTAATCAAATCATTTTTTCTGATTGGATCAGATTTTTGAGCTGGAACTCGTGTCTTACCGGATGCATAACCGCGTGTTCGAGCATAGCATCTATGCAGTAATCTACTCCCCACCTGGAAGTATAAACCGGACTGTGGAATTTCTCCTCTTCAATTTCAGCAAGCGGAGTTTTCCATTTATCGAGCAGGTAGAATAGATACTCATCAGCTTTTTCTTCTATCGAATCAGGTTCGGGCGGGTTTTCTATCTGCGGATCGGGAAGCCCCAGTTTATCGCAGATCCATACCATATAATTACGAGCGGACCTTAAAAAATGAAATAGCAAGGTTTCGAGAGATTTATAATATTCATCTTCTGTCACCGGGAGGTTAATGTTTAATCGTTTAGCTTCTCGCCAGGTCTGAACACAAGACCTTAAATGCTTATCGTGCAGTAAAACCAGCGTCCTGGCTCCATTGTATTTGTACTTCCTCAATTCTTCCATCCACTATTCCTTTACTTATTAATTTACAAATTCTTTACAACCGGATTAGAGTAGAAAAATCGGATACTAAATTCGAAAAGTTCCGAAAATTGTTTATTTACTATTCTTATCCTGATCTTTTGATATCAGAACTGAATTAGTGATCATATCAATAATAACCCCTGGATCATCGGATTCATTCAAACGAAGAGCGACTTCCTTCTTTTGTTCGGGTGTTAGTAAAGAAGTTAGTTTCCACAAAAAATCAGAAGCCGAGCCCACTATAGAGTCAACTCTTGCAACGAGAGCCAAATGATATTCCCTACGTAAACCGGAATCCGGATTTTCTGATAACATATTTTCAACCGCTTGCTTTAATAAATCAGTAACAGGTTTAACCTGATCGTTAACTTTCGCACTTAGTTCATCCTTGAGTTTCATCAGGGCTTCCATACGTTCCCGATCTATCTCTGAAGTATCACTTTGAACAGCCACGGATGGCGATGCCCAATCTGCCACGGTGTCTTTTATTACAAGACCATCACGCGACAACATCTTTCTGTTATCCAGCTGCATGCCTGTTGAAGATAATTCAACCGTACTCCAATCGCCCCGCGTATATTTATATTCATAAGTATGGCCGCTGAACACAGGGACATCCAGTGAATATGAATTATCCCCCGACTTTTTCATCATATATAATGTATCATAAGGGTTCCAGCAGTTAAATGAACCGGTAAGAAAAACAGAGGGGTGATCCGGGTTAGTTTGCGAAAGTGTATG
>DATFVA010000092.1:0-3024 GCA_035260565.1 Ignavibacteriaceae bacterium
CAATACGGCTAATAAGATCTCCAAAGCAAATATTGCAGAACGGATTTCCCTTCCTCCTCATAACGATGAAATCCATGCATTAACCTCAACAATAAACGGACTGTTGAACAGACTTGAGGATGCTCTCTTAAGAGAAAGGCAGTTTACTTCAGATGCTTCACATGAACTAAGGACGCCTCTCTCAATAATAAAAGGGACGCTCGAAGTACTTATCCGTAAACCAAGGGAAGTTATACAATACGAAGAAAAGATCAGATACTGCATCTCTGAAACAGACAGAATGACCCGCCTTATTGATCAGCTTCTGCTGCTTGCCAGGTACGATACAGGTAAGATAAACCCTGTTAAAACTGAGTTCCTGTTTGCTGAAAAAATAGAAATGGTGCTTCAGAGATTGAATCCGCTGCTCGAAGATAAAAAGATATCAGTCAATAGAGACATTGATAAAAACCTGATACTGAACGCTGACCCCGGAATGACCGAAATAATTCTTGAAAATATTCTGACAAATGCTATTAAATATTCGGGAAACGAAAGTTCTATTGACATTAAGGCAGTTCGTAATGGAAGCGGCATCCTGTTTTCGGTTAAAGATTACGGAATCGGCATGACAGAACAACAGATAAAAAACATATTTGACAGATTCTATCGTGCTGACGCATCGAGGAGCTCAGAAGCAGGCGGATTCGGACTCGGGCTTGCTATAAGTAAAAAGCTCTGCGACATTCAGGACATTAAAATAAATGTAGAAAGCGCTCTGGACAAAGGGACAAACTTCAAACTTCATATACCAGTCTGATATTCAGCACACTTTCCTCACTTTTTTAAGCATTTTTTAAGAATTCATTAAGCTTTGTTTTAGAAGACTCTATTAGGTTTGAACAAGAAATTATTTATTAAAAAAAGGAGCAAAAATGAAAAGCATATTTTCAGTACTGTTATTATTAGTCGTTTCAGTTTTTAGTCTGAATTTTACACCGGATAAAAAAGCCGATATGGAAACGATCAATAACATCAAATCTGCAATAACCGGAGAAACAACTGCCAGCGCTAAATATTCGGCTTACGCTGAGAAAGCAAGACAGGAGGGATATAAAAACATAGCATTATTGTTTGAAGCTGCTTCAAAATCTGAAAGCATACATGCAGGAAACCATAGAGCTGCTCTTTCACAATTAGGTGAGACAATGGGCGAAGTTAAACCGGAATATGACGTAAAATCCACAAAAGAGAACCTGCAGGACGCCATAAATGGAGAATCATATGAAGTTGCAACAATGTACCCTGAGTTTATAAAGACAGCAAATGACGGCAAAGTTAACATAGCCCTGATATCTTTTAATTATGCATACCAGACAGAAAAGAAGCATAAAGACTTCTATAAAGAGGCTCTGGATAAATTAAATAATGGCCAGGAAAATACTATTGCCTCTGTCTACTATGTTTGTTCAACCTGCGGAAATACTTATGCGGCTACTGCTCCTCAGAGATGCGGAATATCTATGACTCCGAGTGAAAGATTTTATAAGATCAATTAGTATTTAAGGCACAGTATCTTTGCTGTTAGCTCCCACAATAAAGCAGGATACTATCCAACAAAAAAGCCCGGTCATTAGCCGGGCTTTTACTTTTTTATAAGTTTATTAAAGGTTTACAATATCATTATAAATTATAAATGCCATCAGCAATAAAAGAATTACAAACCCTGTGTTCTGAATAGCAACCTTCACCTTAATGGGGATCTCGCGTTTGGTGATTCCTTCAATAAGGATGATGATGAGATGCCCGCCGTCCAGCACCGGGAAAGGCATAATATTTATAATCGCAAGACTAAGGCTTAAGAGTGCAAGGAAGAAAAGGAAATTCAGGAAACCCGAGTCGGCTGATTTAGCGGCAAGCTGAGCAATTTTAACGGGACCTCCAAATGCCTTTCCAAATGCAATTTGACCTCCTATTACCTTTCCGACCATTGAAAAAGTAAGATCGGTTACCCTGATTATGTCCATCCAACCGTAATAAAAAGATTCAAAGAAACCGTATGTCTGGAATTTAACAGGAGCATCAGGGTTTGTAACAAGTCCTACACCTATCAATCCTTTTTCATCGGGTGTCACCGCTAATTGAACAGTATCCCGTCCTCTTTCCACCACAAGGGGCATTGTCGTATTTTTATGGCTGGATATAATATCAATAGTCTGCTGTACACTGTATACTTTCTTCCCGTTCAAATCAAGAAATACATCGCCTTTTTTAATACCCGCTTTTTCTGCCGGTGAATCATTTGTTACCTCACCTATTGCGGGCTGAAATCCTGCAGGTATTAAAAACCGTTCACTGCTTTCATTTTCAGGGATAACTTTTCTCGGGATTATAATATCTTCAGTTTTATTATCTCTGCTTAACCGTACATCAACATCCTGCCCGATTGTATTTACAAATATATCCTGCCTGATCTCATCCCAGTTCTCAACCGGTTTTCCATTAATGGCAAGGATTTTATCATCAGCCTGGAATCCGAGTGAATCAACAACACTACCCGGTTCAACATAGCCTATTTTTGTTGTGGTAATAACCTGTTTCCCCTGGAAGAAATTTACTCCCCAGAAAATTAGCAGTGCGAGAATAAGGTTCATTATCACGCCTGCTGTTATAACTATTATTTTTTTCCATGCGGGTTTTGCACGGAATTCATATGGCTGGGGTTCTTTATCTGCAAATTCAGTATCGAAACTCTCATCAACCATTCCGGCTATTTTAACGTAGCCTCCAAGGGGGAGAAGACAGAGACGGTAATCAGTGTTTCCCTGCCCGTCAAAATCTTTCGGCAGTTCCCCGAAGGAAAACCCGGAAATCCGGTTCCACCCGAATAACCTCTTGCCGAATCCAATTGCAAAGACGTCGGCACGCATACCGGTCAGTTTGGCTGCAGC
This sequence comes from Ignavibacteriaceae bacterium, assembly GCA_035260565.1. Taxonomy (GTDB): domain Bacteria; phylum Bacteroidota; class Ignavibacteria; order Ignavibacteriales; family Ignavibacteriaceae; genus DATFVA01. The sequence continues at coordinate 2,931 of DATFVA010000092.1, forward strand.
GAAATGACCGAATTCATGCACAAAGACAAGAATGCCAATCGTTATCGCAAAATAAATTATATACTCCATTAATCGGGTTTCTCCTATTATTTCA
>DATFVA010000093.1:0-6801 GCA_035260565.1 Ignavibacteriaceae bacterium
TATATGCATTGCGGGAACCATTTTCTTTGGAATTTTTCCAGCGGCAGCTTTGAGAGTCACCGTCCTCTTAGGTAATATATTATTGTAAAGAGATTTCACTGAAAATGAAGGATTTATATTTAAGTTATACCCGGCTTTAAATAAAAAGTCAGTAAGAGGCTTACATCACACTATTTTAGTACTTATATAACTTGATTTATAACCAAACAAAATTTCAAATGAGAGGAAAAGCAAAATGAGATTTTTTGCCGGCGTCGTAGTTACAATAGTTGTAATTATCATAATCGGGTTAATTATAATTTATTCGGGATGGTACAATGTAAGTGCAGCCAATAAAGAAAAAGGATTCCCCAGATGGGTGCTGAATACTACAATGGATAATTCGGTGGAGAAGCATGCAGAAGGGATCCTGGTTCCGGCACTGAACTCTCCGGAAATGATAAAAGAAGGATTTGCTCACTATAACGAAATGTGCAAAGGTTGTCATGGCGCACCGGGGAAAAACGAAACTGAGATAGCAAAAGGTCTTAATCCTAAAGCACCTGATCTTTCACGGAGTGCTAAGGAAATGCCGCCTGAGGAACTTTTCTGGGTAACTAAAAATGGTATTAAGATGACCGGTATGCCAGCTTGGGGTTTAACTCATTCCGATGATAAGATTTGGGCAATGGTTGCTTTCCTGGAGCAGCTTCCCGGTATGAGCGGAGCAGAATATGACTCTATGGAAGCAGCTGCACCTAAAGAGGATGTGGAGTAAAGCATCCCCCTGCTGATGTTTTTATTATAAAGTTATAATCAGGGAATTATTCTCCACCCTTGTATTGTACTGGATCAGTTTGGAGGGAGCCGGCCCCTGCACAACATTTCCATTCAGATCAAACCTGGAACCGTGACACGGGCAGACAAATACGTTATTCGTACCATCATAGTCTGTAACAAAGCATCCCTGGTGGGTACAGACTCCGGAAATAGCTCTGTAAGTATCGTCCTGATTATGTTCCGCAAGTATGGCCTCACTTTGACCGGCATATTCTATCACTGCTCTCGTATTTCTAGCAGCAATCGGCGACGAAGCATCAAGACTTATACTTATCTCATTGTTTGATGCCGAAGCCTGGATTATCGTCATTGCAGCCACATTGGACGGACCGGAAGGTCCGTTCCCTTTACAGCTGTTTAATATAGTACTAAGCAGTCCTCCTGCGCAAACTGCTGCAAGCGTACCTCCAGATTTCACAAAAAATTTTCTTCGTGATATTTTCACATATTTCATATCCATATTTAGAATAACTTAGATAGATGAAAACAGAGTTAATCCGAATTAAAATATTCTACCAGTCCATAAATATAAAAAATACAGCCAGTATAATCAGACCGAAACCAATTGCATGATTCCATCTGAAGTGTACATTAAGGTATAAAACTGAGAAGATTGTAAATACAGTCAGAGTTATGGTTTCCTGTATAGTTTTTAACTGCACAACATTAAATTGTCCGTAACCAATCCGGTTTGCAGGCACCTGGAAACAATATTCAAAAAATGCAATTCCCCAGCTGATCAAAATAACTTTCCATAATGTAACCTGTGTAAACTTTAGATGCCCGTACCAGGCTATAGTCATAAAAATATTCGAGATTAAGAGTAGAATAATTGTTTTCATAACATTCCTGTTTATAAAATAAACGGGAAATTTAGAATAAAAAAGATTCGCAGACAATTTGGAATTGACTTCCGGGTGAAGGGAAAGTGAAGGTTCAGTCAGAAATTTAAAATAACTTCCGGGAGAGAAATATTCAGTCAAATTGAAGAGGTATTGAGGTTCTGCAGTCTCAAGAATCTCTCAGAATGATGATAAAAGATACTTGTACCGTGAATCATGCATCCTGTCAAGAAACTCCTCTGCCTTGAAATTATCACCGCGAAGAACATAAAGACGATATAGATCTGCAAGCGACCTGTCCTCATTTTTTTCCCGAAGATAAATTTCACGGCTGGAAATTTTCCCCACAGGATTGAAGCCTTTTAACAGCTCGAGCTCTTTCTTGGTCACATTATGTTCAAAAATAGTTTCCACTCAACCACCTTTATTAATTATTAAAAACTTAATATATAATAAGCGGATTATCCTTGAAAAATATCACAAAATGTTCGGTAAAAACCAATGCCTTATTATTAAAGTTCTTTAACCAGGCCGGAGTATCTTCTTTCAATTCTAAATCCGAACCTATAAAAATACTCAGGACGAAAGAATCCCGTAGTAATAAATTTTGTATTATCCGATTTTGATCTGCTGACTAACTCATTCATTAAACCTTCACTGATTCCTTTGCGCCTATAACGGTTGGATACGACTATTTTTTCCATATGGACAGTCTCTTCATCGCTCCGGTTATAAAACAAACCGCCGATAATAAATCCACGTTCAGATACTGCCACAAGATATTGATGCTCCGGTCTGAAGTTAACTGTAAGATTTGCCTCAAGAAAAAGCTGATGAAGTTTTGAAATTTCTTTTGGATTGACCGGGTTCCTGATCGTGAACATATTTCCGTCATCGTCCTGCAGCTGGACAACAAGATTTGGCTGTCCGGCCAATTCCGTTTTCATTTTTAAAAGCTCGGCGGAATCGGAAGGTTTAAGATGCGGGTAACCCAAACGTGTTATAAAATAATTTTCCTTTTCGTCCAGTTCAAATTCAAAATGCAGCGAGGAAATTAGTTTTAATGATTCCTCTTTGTTTATCTTACGGTGTCTTTGCTTTACGGCTAATTCCCTTAAAACATCTTTAAATCTCTGCGGCGAATCATAGAAAACTGATTCAAGGAAAAATCTTGTTCGTGTTGCAGGATATTGTTCTTCAAGATCGAAAAGACGGTAAGTTTCATAGAGTTCATAGATCATTTCTGCCTGGGCGGAAAGGGATGCGTCTTTGTTGAGCTGATACCAGCGATGGAATCTTTTTACAGCAAAATAAAGCTGCTTTGGCAGAAATCCATCTTCTCTTACATTGCGTAAAAAAGATTTAATCCGTTTTATTATGTCATCTTTCCCTTGTGTCTCAGAGTTATCAAGTTCTGCTTGGAATTTATTAATTAAACCTATACCATTATCAGCTCCCTCCGCTTCGATAATTCCCGAAAAGATTGCATTCCATACAGAAGCTTTTTTTATGAGAGGATACCTTTCTTCCGTTTGATTTACAAAGCTTGCATAAAAATTCATAATCATATTCAGAATACTGTCTGTTTTTTTTCTTTTGTAAAAAGAAGTGATGATGCACCCTGTCTGATAATCATGAGAAGAAACAATAATTCCATCAGGAGTAATATCTGCAAGCTCCATTTTCATACCCGATAATTTCCAGAATTTAACATATGCAGCTGTCGCATTCCATACAAAGAACTTCCACAGGTTCCGAAGTTTTTCGAAAGTTGCTTCATCATTCCGTTTATATTCCCGGCGGATAAATCTTTCAATTGATTCATCGCCGATAAATTCTTCGGTCCATAAACTATATTCATCCCATAGTCCGCCGAATTTAGCAGCAAGTTTCTCATCATTTATTTCTGTTCCTGCAATGACTTTCCATTTTATTTCTTCCTCAATCTCTTCAGCAGATGTATTCTTGTTAAGATGCATTGCTATATCGAACCCGCCCTGAAACCTCGTTTGAACCGTTACACGGAAAACAGACCTGTTCTCATTCCGTGAATAATTGCTTATCCAGATCCCGGAAGGTAATATATTATTCAGAGATACAAGGACGCCTCCGCTGAAAAGGAAAATTGCCTCACGTATAATCTGATTTTCACTGATTGCTTTTTTCAAAACAGCCTGATCGGCTTCTGAAATTTCCTGATCAAATATCAGAACATCATCCCAGCGGTATTCTTCCCCTGTCTCAGGATCTATAGCCACGCGCTGTACTTCTCCAAGCCAGGCTGTAAATTGTTTTCTTAGTTCTAACCTTGATTTTTGTGCAATGTCCCTTATATCTTTTCGGATTCCGTACAGCTCCTGCAGCAAGAAGGTTCGCCTGATCCTTTCAAAACTCAGCGGATGGTTGATCCCGTAACTTACAAGCAGTCTGTAAAGCTGCGGTATAGCAGTTTCGTTTAAATCTGTCATTGGTTTTGCTGATCCAATTTGATTTTGCAGCACAATTTCTATTTCTTTTAAATTGCCGCCGCCGCGGCTGATATTATTAATATCTGCTATTATTTCATTGTTAACGAATTTGGAATCCAGCCGTGTGTACAAATCAAGTAATCTCAGAAAATTATCTTTCCTTAATGTCTGGAGAGCAGCTGAGAACATTTGCCTCTGTATTGAAATATTATTTAGCAGGTTGGGACGAAAAGCGATTTCAACAGCAAGTTTGTAATGATTTGAACCTGTTTCCTTAAGTATGTCTCTGAAATATTTTACTGCTGCTACATTTTCGGTAATTAGTTCTGATTGAAGAAGAACGGCTGCATAATGCAGGGCTGAAATTGATATTTCACCTGATTCCGCGATCCCGGTAAAGTTATCAGCTATTTCTTTCCCAGGACTTACGGGAACGAGCCGTTCTATAAATTCGATATCTTTTTCCGCCTCAGATTTTCTAAACCATCTGAAAATTCCCTGTCCGGCGAACTCAACAAGCTGAACGTTGCCGAGGAAGTAAAAAGGATTTGTCAGGATATCCTGAAGATCAAGCTGTTTCGAATTTATCAGGTAAGAATAGTTTCCTATCTGAATTACATTTTGTTCCTCATTAAGTATTTTTATAATTAGCGATGATTTTACTTTGGGTATGGAAAGCACATTATCAGAAAGAATCACATCCCGGCTTAATGCCCCTTTTTCACGTAAAAACCAATTGGGTATTTTAACTTCGTACTTACCAAGCGGAAGAGACAGATGGTCTTTTTTATACATGGAATTTATGATTTCTTCAAAATTCCTTTCTATAGCTCTGCGTTTGTAAGTTCCCTTAGGGGTAAGCTCGCGGTGTAAATCACTAAATGCCCGGTCAATTAATCTAAAATCCAGTATCCTTTCAAAAGGTGCAAGGAAATTGTTTACTGTAACGATTATAGAAGAAAAATATTCCTGTCTTTGCTGCTCATCCATACCTTTGAGCGGGGATGACTCAGATTCAAGATCAGGAAATATCAGGACAGAATTATAAGGACGATGATCCCCTGCAAGAAACACCTGCCTTACGAATTCAAAATCACGAAAAAGATTTTCAATTTTCTGGGGCGCGATAGTTTCCCCTTTTACATTCTTATAAATTTCTTTTTTACGATCTATAATTTCAATAAATCCATCTTTATCCATTCTCATTATATCCCCGGTTGCAAGCCAGCCCTCATCGTCAAAAGTTTCTTCCGGATTTTGGCCATAATAATTTATCATTACATAGGGACCGCGAATCAGTATTTCCCCGTCTTCATCAAGCTTAATTTCAATCCCGGGTAAAGCTTTCCCGAGTGAATTTTCCCGGTATTCAAACGGCGGGGTCATAGTGATCCCGCCGGTTGCTTCGGTCATACCAAATCCACTCATCAATTCGACGCCATATCTCTGTAAAAACCTGAAAACATCTGGCGGGAGATAACCGGCAGCAGAAATTCCCCACTTCAGTGATCCGCCCGTTACGTTGCAAACTGCCTGCTTTATTTTATCATCGTCATCAGCTTCAATATCAACCCTTGCAGTTATATACTCATAGAGCTGAATCCACTTTTTGGGAATGGAGATAAAGATTGTGGGTTTGATAAGCTGCATATTATCAATCATTGTTTCAACAGCGGGATTTTCCATGAAATAATACTCAGCACCCCAGAAAATCGCTCCGGCCATCTCCAGCCATCTTCCGAATGTATGATACAGAGGAAGGAATGCAAGAAAACGATCGTCTTCACCAATAGCAGGAATTGCCATTGCACGGCAGAATCTTTTATAAACAATATTTGTGTGAGAGAACATTATTCCTTTCGGCTCGCCTGTAGTTCCTGATGTGTACATTAGAGTGGCAAGTGAATCCGGTGTAATTACCTTATCATTCTTTATTTTTTCACCGGAGGCCATAGCCTTAAATTCTTCAAAGTTTATCACCCAATCTTCTGTAGCATTCCCTTTTAGCATTACTGCAATCTTCAGATACGGGATCTGGTGTTTTATCGACCTGATTTTAGAGAGCTGCTTTTCATCATCCACTAAAAGAAACGGTGCCTTTGTCTGGTTTAGAATAAAGCTGATATGCTCAGGAACTGAATTAGCCGGGATCATAACATTTACGATTCCTGTTGTTAAACAGGCAAGATCAAGAAAGGCCATATCTAAACTGTTTTCCAGCAGGAATGCCGCGAATTTGCTTTCACTCTGCAATTCATAAAATAAATGGCTGATAGATGAGCTGTAAGCAGAAACTATCTCGGATGTTTTCTGCCAGTTATAATCAATTGTTTTATGATCTTTGATTACGCGAAATAAATTTTTCTTTTTATACTGCTTCACCCTCTGCTCAAATAGTATATCAAAAGTGTAAGAGCTTTTGACTATAAGAGAATGAATTAAATTATCCCACTTTCTCTCATTATAGATCTTTAGAAGGAATGATGAATAACGAAAAAGATTGAGGTAGTTATGAATAATAAGTATAATTTTGGGTTCGGATTCAGACGGTAATGATAAAAGATATTCGCCGGAAGAAAAAAACAGCTCAGTTTCTATCTTTTCCATAAGGAGACCTTCCAGCCCGCTGCTGAATAATCCCTCTAAAATATTCAGCCACATGGCGGTATCGG